>NZ_JBFAON010000006.1:195577-252412 GCF_040659795.1 Pseudonocardia sp. NPDC049635 | reverse complement strand
CATCCTCAAGCGCTACATCAGCCGCGAACTCTTCCGGCTCCTCACAGCCACCCACACATCCCCGATGACCACTTGACAGTCATAGAAGCATCTCACTGGCTCTCCGCGGACCGATTCCGCAGCCGGTTCCCGCACGTCGAGCTGGACCCAGGGGTGCTCTACGTGGACGAGGGGCGGATTCTCACCGCGGCCGGCGAGGCATCCGGGATCGATCTCTGCCTACACCTGATCCGCAGGGACTTCGGGGCGGCGGTCGCCAACGACGTCGCCCGCCGGACCGTGGTGCCGCCCTACCGGGAGGGCGGTCAGGCGCAGTACGTCGCCCGCCCGGTCGCGCCGGTGGGCTCCGGGGCGGGCACTGCCGAGCTGCGCGGGTGGATGCTCGACCGGCTCGATCAGCCGCTGTCGCTCGACGGTCTGGCTGCACGGCTGCACATCAGTGTCCGCACCCTCACCCGCCGGTTCCGCGAGGAGACCGGGTTGAGCCCGCACGAATGGCTGCTGCGCCAACGCGTGGAGCGGGCCCGCGAGCTGCTCGAGCTCGGCGACCTGTCGATCGACCGGATCGCCGTCCGGTGCGGGTTCGGCACGACCGCCGCCCTGCGGAGACACTTCACCGCGCAGCTCGGCGTTCCGCCGGCCACCTACCGCCGGACGTTCCGCGGGAGCGAACAGCGACCGGCCCCACCCGGGCAGCCCCCGCCGGGCGCACCGAGGAGCGCTTTCCCGGACATGACCGTATCGAGTGCGAATCCGAACCCAGGGTGATCTGCTCACACGATGGAATTGCCTGAATTGAGTCCTGGATTTCGGCCGAATACGGTGCACGGCAGCCGATGTGGGCTCCCCCATGTCATCGCATCGGCACCTCGGCGGTCGTTCCCGGCCGCCCACGAACCGACAGGAGAGAATCTGTGCTGAAGAAGGCTGGAATGGTCGTGGCGGCATCGGCCGCGTCGCTGCTCGCGGTGAGCCCGATGGCGTTCGCCTCGGACGACAACGAGATCGACAAGAGCGCCGACGGCCTCGTCGCCGCCGGGAACGGCAACAACCTCGACGTGCCGATCCAGGCCTGCAACAACAACGTTCCGGTCAACGTGCTCGGCGTGCAGGTCCCGGTCGAGGACGCGGCCGCGGGCAACGGCCTCACCGGTGCGCTGGGCCTGCTCGGGTCCGGCCAGGCCAAGAGCGGTGACTCGGTCACCGACCAGTCCGACGTGTGCGCGCAGGAGTCCGGCGCGGGCGACTCGATCGACGGCTGAGCGCTCCGCTCGCGGACGGGTCACGGGACACCGTGACCCGTCCCGCCGGGTCGGGCAGGATCGCCTCGCATGGACCCTCACCGACCCCGGGGAGTTCCTGCGCTGGTTCCGGGCCCACACGTCGACGATGCGGACACCCGCACCGCTTGGGACGGCCTGCTCACGACCCTCGCCGAACTGGACCGTTGAGAGCTCCCACTGGATTCCGGCCCAGCCGGTCCGGGACCTCCGTCCCCCGGCCGGGGTTCGGATTCCCCTGTCGCGCACCGGGCGCGGTACGTGACACTCGGCCTCGAGACATGACGCGGGCGACGGGAAGGGGCCGGACGTGACGGTCGACGGGCAGGGGGTGCCGGCGGTCGTCGTCGGTGTGGACGGCTCGGAGTCGGCGCTGGGTGCGGTGCGCTGGGCCGCCGGGGAGGCGGCCCGCCGGAGCGCACCGTTGCGGCTGGTCGGTGTGCTCGAATGGTCGGCCTACCGGCCGCCGGCCGCCGCCGGGGTGCTCCCCGACGGGGACCGTGACGTGTTGCTGGAGCACCTGCGCAAGGAGCTCACCGGAGCTGCGGCGCAGGCGCGCGCGCTCGTCCCGGAGCTGACCGTCACCTATGACATCCTGATCGGCTCCCCGAAGCGGGCGCTGCTCCAGGAGGCGGGCACGGCAGCGCTGCTGGTGCTCGGCAGTCGTGGTCGCGGCGGGTTCACCGGACTGCTCGCGGGGTCGGTGTCGATGGCGCTGTCGGCGGCCGCGCCGTGCCCCGTGGTCGTCGTCCGGGGGAAGGGCGTGCCGGACGGGCCGGTGGTGGTCGGCGTCGACGGGTCCCCGGAGAGTGCACGCGCGCTGCGCTTCGCCGTCGAGTCGGCGGCCCGACTCGGTGCCCCGGTGCTGGCGGTACGGGCGTGGAGCCACGACCGGATCGATCCCTACGTGCTGGAGCTGGTCCAGTGGGACGGCGTCGAGGACGACGAACGACGGCAGCTGGAGAATTCGGTGCTGCCCGCCCGGCAGGCCCGTCCGGACGTGCCGATCACGACCGAGCTGGTGCGCGGACATCCCGCACAGGCCCTGCTGGCGGCCGGTGAACGGGCACAGCTGCTGGTCGTCGGGTCCCGGGGCAACGGCGGGGTGACCGGGCTGCTGCTCGGCTCGATCAGCCGCTCGGTGCTCCACCACGCGCACTGCCCGGTCGCAGTGCTGACCGAGCCGCCCGAGCCGGCCGTGTCCGATATCCAGCCCTGACCGCGGGCCGGGTGTCGGGTCCACCGCAACCGCGGGCGTCGTGCCGGTGCGACGCCGACCGGTCGTCGCGGGGCGCCGTCGACCACCGGTGACGGGTCCCGTCCGGCCGGCCGGGGCCTCGTCGAGAGCCGTCCCGGTGCCGTGACGGGATACGTCGAGGCCCCGCTCGGCAGGCGCCGCCCGGCGTTACTCCGCCCGGCCCGTGACCCTCGCGAGGAGCGTCTCGGTGTCGTCGGGGAGCGCGTCACCGCGCCACGCCACGTGCCCGTCGGGGCGGACGAGGACGAGATCCCGCTCGTAGACACGTCGGACGTTCGGGTCGTCGAGGGTCAGCAGTTCCAGCGGAACGCCGGCCGCCGCCGCGTCCTTGACCAGCTTGTCCGCAACAGACGCACCGACGAACGAGACGAGGGTGAATCCTGCGCGGAAGTGGTCGAGCGGGGAGGACCCGTCCGCCAACGGCACGTGGGGCGCGCGTGCACCCGGTGTCGTGGTCGGCGAGTAGGTCGCACCGTCGAAGGGTGGCGCGGGTTCGTCGTCGCCCAGCACGACCGGCGAGTCCGCGTAGCGGTACCCCATCTCGACGCCCCAGCTGCCGTGCTCGCCGGTGTTGGCCGCGAAGTACTCGGCGAGCTCCGCACGATGCTTCTCCCCGTCGGGGGTGTCGGCCTCGATGAGGTCGGGATCGGCCAGCTCCTGGGACTTGACGTGGACGCCGAGGTGCCGGAACGACCAGTCCCGTCCCAGGATCGCCACCGGGCGACGCTCGATCTCGTAGCTGTCCAACAACCGCTCCCCACCGAAACCGCGGATCACTGCGGCGAGCTTCCACCCGAGATTGACCGCATCGGCGAAACCGGTGTTGAGCCCGTAACCACCGGTGGGGATGAACTCGTGCGCCGCGTCGCCCGCGACGAACAGCCGCCCCTGCCGGTACCGGTCGGCCACCAGGACGTTGGCCTGCCAGATGCTGCTCTGCAGCACCTCGTCGATCTCCAGGTGCCGCCCGCAGACACTGTCGAGCAGCTCCTGCTTGTCCACGTCCTCGGTCGCGACGCCGTCGGTGATCGCGGTCGTCTGGAGCGTCCAGGTGTCGACCTCGTCCTGGGCGATGATGGCTCCGACCCCGCCTCCCACGAAGAAGGTGTGCCAGAACTGGCCGTGCGAGTGCAGCGTGTCGAGGTCACGGGACTTGAAGTGGACCTGGCAGAACGTGACGACTCCGCGCTCGCCCTCCATCTGCGCGTCGATCACCCGGCGCACGACGGAACCGGCACCGTCGGCACCGACGACGTAGTCGGCGCGGATCCGGAGCTCGGCACCGTCGGTCCGCGAGACGGCGGTGACATCGGCACCGTCGTCGTCCTGGGCGATCGAGGTCACCCGCCACGGACGGACGACCTCGATCCGGGGGTCGGCGAGGCAACGCTCCATGAGTGCGCGCTCGACCTCGATCTGGGTGACCCGCTGCCACGCCTGGGCGGGGGCCGTCCCGTCGGTCGTCTCCCGGATCCACGTCCACATGTCGTCGACGCTCGGGTAGTGCCAGCGCCCCACCTGCGGACCGGCCATGGAACGGGCGAACACCACGTCGAAGGAGTGCTCGGCGGGCACCCCGATCGACCGGATCGTGTCGGCGAGATCGAGCCGATCGAGCAGCTCCATGCTGCGGGCGTTCGTCAGGTCCATCTTCGGGAAGGGCGTGGTGTGCGGCGCCTGCTCGATGAGCGTGCTCGGCACACCGTGCAGGCTCAGCTCCAGGGCGAGCACCATCCCGACCGGGCCCGCGCCGGAGATCACGATGGATCGCCGGTTCGGGGCACCACCGAAGACGAGTGCGGGCTGGGGCGCGGGGGCAGTCATTCAGGGCTCCGATTGGTTCGTGATGTCCGGAGATTGCGGACCGAGCAGAGGCACACCGGTCGTTCATCGAGGCGGTAGGGATGTTCGGGCCTGCCGGCCGCGTCGCGCGGCCGGTCGCAGCGGGGATCTGCGGCCGCTACGGCCTGTGCCCCCCGGCAGCCCGTCGCAGGGCGGAGGGCGTCTCATCGAGCGGACCGTCCGCCACGGGGCGGTGACGCAGGCGACCGTCGACGGGACGGCACGGCCGGCGGACGCACCACGGGGACACCGCTCGCCCTTGGGTCACGGCAGGAAGATCAGGAGTCTGACCCGCCGAGCACGGTTGAAGCGCTCACTGCCGGATACAGCCATGACGTCTCCTTCGACGAGGCCCGGTAGGCAACTGGCTTGGCGTTATAACACCGGTCACAGCTGTTATAGCAGTCGCTCCAGGGCCCGTCAACGACGCCGGAGAGAGCGCGTCCGCACACGGATCCAGGTCAGATCGACGTGCCGACGGCGGCAGTTCACACTCGTTCCGACCTCGACGCCAGGAACAAAAGACCCTTGCTGCTATAACATATACCGGGTAGCGTTCGTCACCGTTCCGGATCCACGCGGCAGCGGGTGTCGTGTCCACGTCCCGCGTTCCCGAGCGTTCCGATCACCTGACGCACGACGCCGCCGAAGCCCTCGAGCTGCACCGCAGCAGCACCATGGCGTGGCGATCACGCCGCAGACATCGCTCCGACCTCGGGAGTCAATGATGACCCACAGTCAGGACACCGCCGGATGGGACCAGGAGGTCGACGTCCTGGTCGCCGGCAGCGGCATCGGCGGGCTCGGCACGGCCGTGATCGCGGCGTCGCACGGTGCCGAGGTGGCCGTCGTGGAGAAGGCTGCCACGATCGGCGGAACCACCGCGAAGTCCGCGGCCTACATGTGGATCCCCAACAACCGCTTCCTGCGCGCATCAGGACGCACGGACCCGCGCCCGGAAGCCTTGCGCTACATGGCCAGGTTGTCCCGGCCGAGGCTCTACGACCCGGACAGCCCGACGCTCGGCCTCCCGGCCTGGGAGTACCGGGGCATCGCAGCCTTCTACGATCACGCTTCCGAGGCGGCCGAGACCTACGAACGGCTCGGGGTCCTCGAGTTCGGACACGCCGCCGACTTCCCGGACTACTACGCGCACATCCAGGAGGACGCGGCACCCACCGGCCGGATCCTGTTCCCTGCCGAGAGCCAGGGCGGCCCGACCGGCGGCCGGGTCCTGGTCGACAAGCTCGCCGAGGCGTGTGAGCGCGCGAACGTTCCGATCACGGTCGAGGCCCGGGTGACCCGGGTGGTGCTCGAGGACGGGGCCGTGGTCGGCGCCGAGATCGAGCAGGCCGGTGTGCTCCGCCGCGTCCGAACGCGGCGCGGCGTCGTGTTCGCGACCGGTGGCTTCACCCAGGACCCGGGCCTGCGCCTGCAGTACCTCGACCAGTCCTACGTGGGTGGTTGCGCGGCCCGGACCAACACCGGTGACCTGCTGTCCATCGCTCGCGAGGCCGGCGCCGACCTGGTGAACCTCAACCTCGGCATGCGCGCGCCGATGGTGTTGGAGCGGTTGGTCGAGGACCCGGCGGGGGTGCGCGGATCCTTCATGATCCCCGGTGACTCGTTGATCGTCGTCAACCGGTTCGGCCGGCGGGTGGTCAGCGAGAAGCTGCCCTACCACGACTTCGCCCGCACGTTCTTCGCGTGGGACGGCCAGCTGGGTACCTACCCGAACAACCCGCTCATCGCGATCTGGGACGAGGCCGCCACACGCTTCGGCGGTGAGGGATTCGGGAACCTGATCCCCGCTCCCGGGGACGACCCGTACTGGGTGGTCACCGCCGATTCCCTGGCCGATCTGGAGCAGGGGATCGCCGCCAGGCTGGACAAGCTCCGCCCACTCACCGGGCAGGCCGAACTCGACGCCGGGTTCGGTACCGCGCTGGCCGGGACGGTCGAACGTTGGAACGGGATGGCGACCGAGGGCGTCGACCACGACTTCGGGCGGGGCAGCACCCCCATCGAACAGGGCCTGAGCGCCTACTTCGGGTGGGGGGACGGACCCAACCCCATGATGGCGCCGCTGTCGGGCAACGGCCCCTACCACGCCACCGTCCTCGGACCGGCCCTGATCGACACTGCCGGGGGCCCACGCTGCGAACCCGACGGGCAGGTGCTCCGACCCGACGGTGACCCGATCCCCGGCCTGTTCGCCGTCGGCAACTGCGCCGCCGCCCCCTCTGGCGAGGCCTACTGGGCCGGTGGCCACACCATCGGCCTCATCCAGTGCTCGGCCTATCTCGCCGGCCGCGCCGTCGCGGCCTGACCAGCTCCGCACGACCACCGATCGAGAGGAACCCACCCATGACGAGCTCGACGACCGACCTGGCCGGTGCGACCCGCGCCTTCTACGCCGAGGTCGACGCGAACGACCCTCAGGTTTTCCAGAAGCGGCTCATCCCGAACGCGGTCTTCGCCTTCAACGACGTCGACCCGGTCACGGGGCCGGAGGCGATCACCGAGTTCGTCGGGTCCTGGAAAGGCAACTTCCGCTCCGTCACCCACGAGCTCGGGCCCCTCACCATCGACACCACGAACAACCGGGTCGGCGTCGAGATCGTCGTCAGCTACGTCTTCCCGGACGGCCACGAGGTGAAGGTGAAGGGTTGCTCCTTCCTCGACTTCGACGGCGATTCGCTCAGCGGCTGGCGCGTCTACGTCGACACGAGCCGCCTGACCTGACGCCACCGCACAGCGCCATGACCCCGGTCGACACCGGACGGGGACAGGACGGACGTGCCGGTGCGAGCACGGCAGCGTCACCTCATCAGATCCACGAGTCCCCGACGGAAGGAAGAACGACATGGGACGCGTGGAGAACAAGGTAACCCTGATCACCGGTGTTGCACGTGGTCAGGGCCGGGCCCATGCGATCCGGCTCGCCGAGGAGGGCGCCGCCAACGCGATCCCCGTCCAGTGGCCGGACTCCGTCGACGTCAGCAACACCGTGCTCCACCTGGCTTCCGACGAGGCCCGCTACGTCACCGGTGTCGCGCTGCCGGCCGATGCCGGCTTCCTTCTCACGTAGCACACCCCAACGTCGTCGTCCTGCTGTCCAGAAGCCGGACCGTCAGTCGGACGCGCGGCACCGACACATCACGAAGGAATACGTGGTATGACCTACGACCTGCAACGTCTCGAGGCGGAAGACGCGATCACCCGCTTGCTGTTCGCCTACTGCGAGGGAATCGACTCGGGGAACCTCGACGACACCGCCCGCCTGTTCGCCGACGGCACCTGGTACCTCGATCCGGACACCCCCCTGCGCGGTTTCGACACCGTCTCCCGATTCCTCTCCGAGAACGTGATCCTCTACAACGGTGTGCCCGCTACCCGCCACACCGTGTCCAACATCCGGATCGACCTGGCCGAGGACCGGCAGTCCGCGGCAGCGCACAGCTATGTCGTCGTGTTCCAGGCCGTACCAGGAACCGCGCCCCACATCATGTTCCAGGGCACCTACGCCGACGTGTTCGCCCGCGACGGGCACGCATGGCGGTTCGACGAGCGCCGGATCCACGCCGACGGTACCGGCGACATGTCATTGCACCTACGGGGCGCCGTCGCCCAGGCGGTCGGAGCAGGCTGAGCATTGCCGCTCCCGCAACCGCCCCCACTTCCCGGAGGATTCTCATGTTCAGCACGATTCTGACCATCAGGAAGAGACGCGACATCTCGCGTGAGGATTTCATCGACTACTACGAGAACACGCACACTGCGCTGATCGGCCGGCTGCTCCCGGCGACGATCCTGCAGTACCGGCGCAACTACATCATCGACGAGGCGCCGTTGTCCCGACGGTTGGCCGAGGGCCGCGGTGACGACACCGAGCTGCCGGACATCGCCGTCATCACCGAAGCTCGCTTCGCCACCCGGGAGGACGCGGAAGCTCTCGTCGACGCGTTCCTGTCCGACGACGTCCTGCCCCGGGTGCTCGCCGACGAGTCCAACTTCATCGAGCCGGGCGGGGTCCGCTGGCGAGTCGTGGAGGTCTACGAATGAGCACGCTCGAATCCGACGTCCGCAGGCTGCTCGACCGCGCCGAGATCAACGACCTGCTCCTGGCCTACGCCCGGTGCGCGGACACCAAGGACTGGACCGGTTTCGCCGACCTCTTCACCGACGACGGTCACCTCGTCCTGCCGTTCGGCAGGCTGGAGAAGAAGGACATGGCCCGCACCGTCGCCGCCGTGCTCGCCCCGTGGCAGGCCACCCAGCACCTGTTCGCCAACGTCGCGATCACCATCGACGGGGACCACGCCACGACCAACCACTACCTGCAGGCCACCCACGTACCGGATGCGGACAACGCCTCCGAGCACGCCGATATCGGTGGTTGGTACGACAACACCTGCCGCCGTACCCCGCGCGGCTGGAAGCTGGTCTCGGTGGACCTCACCTTCGTCTGGCACGACGGCATCCCTTTCGTGCCCGGTGAGCTGTAGGGAGACGACCGGCCTCTGAGAGGTGAGCGCTCGGACCGCGGGCAGGTCCAGGCACAACGGCCCTGACGCCGGGGGCTGCCCGCGGCACCTCCACTCGCTGACCGATGCCCACACAGATGCCGCTGCACTCGTGACCGCTGGCGGCGACCGGTCGACCTCCCGCCGGATCAGGTCCGGTGGGCGACCACGGTGAGCTCGATGTCGACCATCCGGGACACCCCCGCGAGCGGAGGCAGCATGGGGAAGACCGTGCGATCGAGGCGGGTACTCGCCGCGATGTGCAACCGGTCCCCCTCGCAGTGCGACGTGGTGATCGCCATCGGCACGGACCTGCTGGTCCCGCGCACGGTCACCGTGCAGTCGACGGTGTCGGAACCGAGATCCGCGTCCGTCGCGGAGAGAGTGATCTGCGGATACCGCTTCGTGTGCAGGTAATGGGAGCTGCGCAGATGCCAGTCACGTGCTCCGACCCCGGTGGCGACCCGGTCCGCGGCGACCGCCCCTTCCCCGCTGAGCCGGCCACCGCGGACATGCAGGGTCCCGGCGACGACGGGCATCGTCCCGCGGACCCAGAGCAGGGTGAAGGCCTTGGCCCGGAACCGCAGTGCACACGCGGCCGGATCGACGGCGTAGGTTCCGTCGGGCACCGTGCCGTCACGGCGCCCGGGGGGTGTGGGGCGGATCTCGGTCATGTGTCCTCCTGACTGGTGGCATTCACTCGGGCGCGGGCCTGCGGCGAACCGGGGACGGGCCAACGGCCCGGTGGTACGGCCGGCACGAGGCTCGGACCGATCGAGTGTTCGCGCCGTCGTTGCTCGTCGACCGGCGCTCGACCCGATCGGATCGCGACGGGCACCGCCCGGCAGCCGGGCGCGCGAGCAGGCCGGACCCGCTGCTGGATGCGTACCGGCTGCCGGGCGCCCGTCCGTCGAACCCGTACCCCGGGCCGGCCCGGTCAGGAGGCGTCGGTGACCGGGGACGGATCCATGTAGATGAGGTACTCGACGACCTTGTCCCCGTCGATACGGGTCCGCGTCACGGCAGGCAGGGTGAAGCTGGCCCCGCTCTGCATGGTGTAGGTGACGTTCACCCGTAGCGCGGCGGTGTCGTCGTTGTAGAACTCCTCCAGGATGTCGTGCTTCATCCCTGCGACGGAGCCGAGGTACCGACCGACCCACGCCATGATGGCGTCCTTGCCGGTCACGACCTCGGAGTTGCCCATCCGGAACTCGGTCTCCGGGGTGAAGAACTCGAAGAACGCCGGGATGTCGGTGTCGGCGGCCTCCAGCAGCCGGCGGGCGACGGTCATGTCAGGGGCTGTGTCGACGGGCATGGGGCACTCCGGTGTGCAGTGGTGCAGTGATGGGTGGTCGGGGGTCCGTCTGACGAGGCGGTCAGTACACCTCGGGCAGCAGGATGTCGGCGGGCGGGTTCTCCGGTGCGTACTTCCCCGCGTGGGCCCCGGCGTGGATCTCGTCCTTCGACAGACCCTGCTCCCTGGCCTCGACGAGCTTGTCCGGGTCGAAGAACTGACCGATGGGGTTCTCGGCGAACTCGCGGGAGGCCCACATCCACTCCTTCGACACCGCCCAGTCGCCGAACGCGTCGACCTGGATCTCCACGCCGTTGCCCTCCGGGTCGGCGTAGTACATCGACATCGTGATGCCGTGGTCGAGGCACATGAACGGGACGATGCCCTCGTCCTTGAGCCGGCTGTAGTTGTCCAGCCACTGGTCGAAGTTCGCGTACTCGAACGCCGTGTGGTGCAACCCGGCGCTGGTCGGCTTGTCGACCGGCTTCTTGATCGCGGGATGGGCGACGAAGGCGACCCGGTGGTTCGCCTCGTCGTTGGTCAGCCAGGCGGCGCCCTCGCTGTAGTGCACCGGGGTCAGCCCGGCGACCTTCTCGTACCACGCGACCATCTCGTCGAGCTTGAGTGTCAAGAAGGTCGAGTGGTGCAGCTTCGGCGCGATCACCGGGCGCGGCTTACGGGCGGGGGCGGCCATGACGATTCTCCTCGCGAGGACGGGGGTGGATGCTCCGCAACGACCGGCGACCGGTCCGCCGGAGGGGGATACCGGGGTGCCAGGTTCTGGACCTGCACCTCGCGGCGAACATCAGGGTCCGGCCAGGGGCACGTCCGGGCAGCGCGTGACGTCGGTGAAGACGAGCATCATCGTTGACACCTCGTGGTCGGATCCCTGGACCGGCGGGCGGGCCGCCGCTGGTGGCCCTGATTCGCGACCCATGGTACCGCTTGATATTCGTTATAACAACATCTGACCGAGCGGGTTCCCGCCCTTCCCTGACGCCGGGCGGTGGTGCATGTTATCTCATATAGCGTTGCGCGCCGCGAGCGCGGACGTCACCCACCACACCGGCACGGTTGCCGCCGCCGGGATGCTCGACGAGGGAGAAGGCTGACCGTGGACGAGTCCGACCGGATGCTGACCGAATGGCAGTTGACCGGGTTGAGCCAACGCTTCGCCTATTTCCTGGACAACAACGACTTCGAGGCCATGATCGATCTCTTCGCCCCGGACGGGGTGTTCGACCGCGGCGGCACGCCGCTGCGCGGGCACGACGAGATCCGCACCGCGATGCGTGACCGCCCGGCGCTCACGACGCGCCACCTGCTGACGAACTTCCACTTCCCGGAGCTGACCGCCGACTCGGCGACCGGTGTCATCGGATCCCTGGTGCTCCACGGCCCGATGGCCGACGGTGAGGGCCCGGTGACCTACGCGACCGAGCAGGGCCGGGTGGTGGAGTTCCACGACCGCTACTCGCTCACCCACGCGGGCTGGCGACTGGCGTCCCGCGAGGTGCGTCCGATCCTGCAGCCGGAGATCTGGCCGTAGAGCGGCTGACGGCCTCCCCGGCCGGCCGGCCCGTCCTCCGGGGCAGGACGGTGCCGGCGGCCGGGTCGGAGCGGGTCAGCGTGCCTCGGCCGCGGGATCGACCGAGGGCTCCAGAGCGTGCAGGGCGATCTGCTCGTTGTGCGCGAGGTGGTCGTGCACGGCCTGGCGAACCACCTCGACATCGCGGCTGCGGAAGGCTCGGAGCAGGTCGTGATGAGCATGCTCGCGACGACCGTGCTCACGGGGGTCCGGGTCGAGCCGGCCGAACCCGATCCGGATGTAGCGCTCGGCCGCCCGCCAGAGGGTGCCCAGGATACGGGTGTCCCACTCGGTCGCCGCGGGCTTGAGCAACGCCAGGTGGAAGACGTGGTGGGCCTCGTAGATCTCGTCGATTCCGCGGTCATGGTCACCGAACTCGGTGGCCTGCCGGTCGAGACGGTCCAGCTCGGCGTCGGTGAGCAGCGGACACGCCCGGGCGGCGAGATTGGGTTCCAGATCGTGCCGCAGCCGGTAGATGGCATGCAGATCGTCCAGGTCCAGGGGCGCCACCATCGAGCTCCGCCCCGGCCGGTTGATCACCAGGCCCTCCGCTTCGAGACTGCGCAGGGCCTCACGAACGGGGATGAAACTGACGTTGAGCATTCCTGCGATCTCGCGGAGCGAGAACTCCTGCCCGGGTGCCAGCGCTCCGTTGACGATCGAGCGACGCAACTCGAAGGTGACCAGCTCGGCGACCGACCGCGACTCGATCGGCCGCACCGTCGAACCCGACGACGCCATGAACGCTCCCACTCTCTGCACGGGGATCGTCCCGCACGGTGTTATGCATGATAGCTCCCGTGCGGGCGTGGCCGGGCCGGAAGGCAGCCCGGCCCGTCGACGGATCGACGACCCGCCGACGGAGACCGGGTACGCGCCGTCAGATCAGCCGGTCCTCCAGGGGCAGGCCGAGGGCTTGCCTACCGATGGTCTCCGCGGCGGTGTCGATGTCGAGGAAGGCATGCACGGACACCACGTTGATGTCGCGGAAGAAGCGTTGCAGCGGTGAGTGCGTGCGGAAACCGTCGCCGCCGATCCCACGGACGACGTCGTTGACCGCATCCCGGCACAGATTGCTGATGAAGGCGCCCCTGAGCTTCATCTCGGCCCGGTCGCCCGGGTCCGCCCGGGTCGGACGGCGATCCAGGATGCGGTCCACGTAGTGCCGCAGGAGCGCTTCGGCCGCATCGGCCGAGGCGAGTGCCCGACCCAGGCGGATCTGAGCCGCCTGCTTGCCCACGGCCTTCTCCTGGCTGATCGTGCCCTGCCGCTCGGCGGTGCGGGTCGTGAAGGCGGCGGTGGCACCGCGGAGCGCACCCACCACCACGGGCACCACCTCGCACATCGTGAACGGCACGAACGGCAGCTGGTACATCGGGTTCGGGTGCAGCAGCTGTCCCTCGGCGGTGCCGTTCAGGGCGTCCACGAACGAGGCCGCCCGGTACTCGGGGACGAACACCTCCTCCACCCGGACGTCGTTGCTCCCCGTGCCCGCCATGCCGCTGATGTGCCAGGTGTCGACCACCTCGGTCTGTTCGCGCGGCACCATGAACAGCGTCGGAGCGGGCACGCCGTCATCCACGACCACGCCCATGAACATGATCCACTCGGCATGGACCGACCCGGAGCTCCAGGCCGTCTGGCCGGAGATGACGTACCCGCCGGGCACCCGGCGGGCTTCGCGGATCGGCGCCGCCTGGCCGGCGCCGAGGACGTAGGGCTTGTCGGCGAAGATCTCCCGTTGGACCTTCTCCCCGAACAGGTTCGCCCGCCACGCCGCACCGATGTAGAAGGCGGCCACCCATCCGGTGGACGGGCATCCGGCGCTCAGCGTCCGGATGATGTCGGTCATGTCGTGCAGACCGAGCTCGTACCCGCCGTAGACCTTCGGGACCACGGCCGAGAGCAGCCCCGAGTCGACGAGGTCGCGAACGGACTCGTCGAGCGGCGCCCGGTTCGCCTCGGTCCGGGCCGCACGTCCGGCGAACACCGGCGCGAGCTCGCGCGCCCGCTCACGCAGCTCGGCGGCGACCCGGTCGGTCGACCGCTGGGCGAGGATCTCTGTCATCTGTGTGACCTTTCGTCATGCGGCTGTCGTAGCCGCGACGGTGCTGCAGCTGCACTGAGGCCCCGGCTCGGGCCGACCACGCCTTCCTCGACGGGGCCCGAACCCCGGTGCCGGCAGCGTCGACGAGTCCGTGGACACCGCCCTCAGATCAGGTCGAGCGCGGCCGCGACGATGCGGTCGCTGTCGAGGCCGTGGTGCCGGTACACCGAGTCCAGGTCGCCGGACTGTCCGAACCGTGTGACACCGAGATGGGTTGCCCGGACGTTGTTGATCCCCGCCAGGAACGCGAGGGTGTGCGGATGGCCGTCGAGCACGGTGACCAGGGGGGCCGCCCGGCGGGCCGGGAACGCGGCCTCCAGGATCCAGGTCTCGGTGCGGGGACCGCGCGCCGGGGCTCCGGCACGTGCCTGCACGGCGTCGAAGAGCAGACCGGGGCTGGTCACGCACACCACATCGACCGCGGTACCCATCTTCTCGAGCCGCTCCGCCGCGGCGAGTGCCTCCGGAGTGACGGCGCCCATGACCGCGAGGGTGACCGCGGGTGCCCCGGCGCCCGTCCGACGGATCGGGTAGGCGCCGGCGACGACCTGCCGTCGGCGCCGTTCCCGGGCCGCGGGGTCGGTGGGCACCGCGGCGAGGGTCTGGTCGACCGGGCGGGTCGAGAGCCGCAGGTACGCACTGCTGCCGTCCGGGCGCCCGAGCCGGGCCAGCGAGGCGAACAGCGTCCACTCCGTGTCGACCGCGAACGCCGGCTCGTAGGTGATGCAGCCCGGTTGCTCCAGTCCCACCGACGGGGTGGTGATCGACTGGTGGGCGCCGCCCTCCGGTGCCAGGGTCACCCCGGACGGGGTTCCCACCAGGATCGACTGTCCACCTGCATAGATTCCGTAGGACCAGGGCTCCAGCGCCCGCTCGACGAACGGGTCGTAGAGCACCCCGATCGGCAGCAGAGGCTGGCCCCAGCGGCTCCAGGTGGCACCGAGCTCGCCCAGTAGCCCCACCAGGTTGCCCTCGGCTATCCCCAGCTCCACGTGCTGTCCGGTCGGCTTCTCCCGCCAGTGCAGGATCGTCTCCGGGTCGTCCTCGAACCAGTTGCGCCGCTCGTCCGACGACCACACACCGACCTTGTTCACCCAGCCGCCGAGGTTCGTCGACGACGAGACGTCCGGGCACAGGGTCACGACGCGGCGGGCCGCCTCGGGAGCGGATCGGGTCAGGTCGAGCAGCGCGCGGCCCAACGCGGCCTGCGTGGTCGCCGTACCCGACGGGGTGCGCCCGGTGTCGGTCGGGAGCGGGCCGACCGGCGTGTACTCACGAGGCTCGCGGCGCAGCCGCTCAGCTGCCACCGCGCACGCCCGGCCCGCGGGGCTGTCCGCGGCGAACTTCTGCCACGGGTCGTCGAGAGAGGTCCCGCACCGCTCGGCCAGCTCGGCGATCTGCTCCGCGGACAGCAGCGAGGAGTGGTTCTGCGGGTGGCCCTCACTGGCCAGGCCGCGCCCCTTCACCGTGTAGGCGAAGATCACCGTCGGTCGGGTGTCGTCGATCGCGCCGAAGACGTCACCCACCGCCCGCATGTCGTGGCCACCCAGGTTCCGGATCGCCGCGTGCAGCGTGTCGTCGTCGAGCGTCGCGACGAGCTCCTGCACTTCCGGGGTGTCGGGTAGCCGCTTCCGCAGTTCCGCCGGGGTGCAGCGCAGCAGCCGCTGGTACTCCGGGTTGGTCATGTCGTCGATCCGGCGGCGTAGCGCACCACCTCCCGGCCGGGCGAACAGCTCGTTCAGCAGCCGGCCGTACTTCACGGTGAGGACCTGCCAACCGGCCGCCTCGAACATGCCCTGCAGCCGGGGCGCACCGATGTCGGGGACCACCCGGTCCAGGCTCTGCCGGTTGAGGTCGACGATCCACACCACCTCGCCGAGCTCGCCGACCATCGGGTCGAGCACGGCCTCCCACACCGCACCCTCGTCGAGCTCGGCGTCACCGACCAGGGAGTACTGACGCCCGGTACCGGCGTCCCCGCCGTGGGAGTTGACGTAGCGACGCGACAGCGCGCCCCAGACGGGAGCCGTGGCTCCGATACCGACCGACCCGGTGGAGTAGTCCACGGTGTCGGGGTCCTTGGAGCGCGACGGGTAGGACTGGAGCCCGCCGAACGAACGCAGCGTGGTGAGGTAGGCCTCGTCGAGGTCCCCGAGCAGGTAGTTGATCGCGTGCAGCACCGGTGAGGCGTGCGGTTTGACCGACACCCGGTCCTCGGCACGCAGATGTTCGAAGTACAACGCCGTCATCAGGGTGGTCATCGAGGCGCACGACGCCTGGTGCCCGCCCACCTTCAGCCCGGTCGGGTTCGGGCGCACCCGGTTGGCGTGGTCGATGATCGCCGTGGACAACCACAGCACCCGACGTTCGATGTCCTCGAGCACCGCGAGGCGCCCCGGGTCCTGTTCGAGCGGGGTGAGGGCAGCCGTCATGACGGCTCCTTCCGGTTCGTGAACGGTGCGACCTCGGCGGCGGACGGGCGGGTGATCCGTCCGGTACGAGGCACCGTCAGGTGTTCCTGAACGTGTGGCGCATCTGCCCGATCCCCTCCGCACCGGTGACCAGCTCGTCCCCCGCGCCGATCAGCAGCTTGGGGTCGCGCGCCCAGCCGACTCCGGAGGGGGTTCCGGTGAAGATGAGGTCACCGGGCCACAGGGTGACCACGGCCGAGAGGAACTCCACGATCGCCGGGATCGAGAAGATCATGTCGCTGGTGCGGGTCCGCTGGACCTCCACACCGTTCAGCGTGCAGCTGATCGCGATGTCGTCGGGGTCGTCGAACTCGTCCGGGGTGACCAGCACCGGCCCGACGGGGGCGAACCCGGGGTAGGACTTGCCCATGCTGAACTGCTGTGGCGCGGGGCCGGCCAGCTGCAGCTCCCGCTCGGAGAGGTCCTGGCCGACGGTCAGGCCGGCGATGTGAGTCCATGCCGTGGCCGCGTCGACCCCCGAGGCCGCACGGCCTACCACCGCGACGAGCTCCACCTCGAAGTCGACCGACCCCTTCGGCAACGCGATGACACCGGACGGGCCGGTGACCGAGGAAGGGAACTTGGTGAAGACGACGGGGATCTCGGGCAGATCCAGACCGGCCTCCGAGGCATGCTCGCGGTAGTTCAGCCCCACCGCGAACACCTGACCCGGCCGGGGCGCCGGGGCGCCGAGGGAACCAGGTTCGACCGGCTCCCGCACGGACCGGTCGAACCCGCCCTCCGCCCAGGACACGAACTCGTCCCACTGCTGGTAGACGGACTGGGGGTCGGGTCCGAAGCGACCGGCGCTGGCGTGCGCGACGTCGACCGCGTGGCCGTCGTCGACCTCGATCGCCAGTCGGCCGGACAGGTTCAGGATGCGCATGTCTGCCTCTCGGCCGGCGGGTCACCCGCCGGCGGTACGGGTCGGGACTCAGGAGGTGAACAGCTCGCGGTGAGCGAGGACGAAGTCGGCGACCGTGCGCGGTGCTCGGCCGGTCAAGCGGGAGACCGGTACCGGCATCAGCTGCTCCCGTCCGCGGGTGCCCGCACCCGCTCACCGGCGGGGTCGGGGTCTGCCGTGCCTGCACGCCGTCGGGCCCCGAGCTCGGTGAACCACTGCAGCACCTCGGGGGTGTCGACCACGCCGGCGTTGACCGCACGGGCCGGCTCGAACCCCTGGAGGAGCCGTTTGACCGGCACCTCCAGCCGCTTCCCGGTCAGGGTGTGCGGGATGGCGGGCGCCTGCAGGATCTCGTCGGGGACGTGCCGGGCCGAGCAGCTGCGGCGGATCTCGTCGGCGATCCGGGCCCTCAGGGCGGCGTCGAGGACCTGACCCTGCGCCAGCGTCACGAACAGCGGCATCCAGTAGTCACCGGCACCCAGTTCGGCCCCGATGACCAGGCTGTCGGTGACCTCGGGGATCCGGTCGACGGCGGCGTAGATGTCGGCGCTGCCCATCCGCACACCGTGCCGGTTGATCGTCGAGTCCGAGCGGCCGTGCACGGTCGCGGTACCGCGGGAGGTGATGGTGATCCAGTCCCCGTGCCGCCACACGCCGGGGTAGACGTCGAAGTAGGCCTCCCGGAACCGGGAACCGTCCGGGTCGTTCCAGAAGCGGACCGGCATCGAGGGCATCGCGGCGGTCACGACCAGTTCACCGATCCGGTCCGTGGCGTGACGCCCCTCCTCGTCCCACGACTCGACCCGGGTCCCGAGGAAACGGCATTGCATCTCGCCCGCGTGGACGGGGCTCAGCGGGTTGCCACCGACGTAGGGGGTGCAGACGTCCGTACCGCCGCACGGTGCGTCCAGCCAGACGTCGCCCTTCACGGCCTCGTAGACCCACCTCCACCCGTCGACCGGGAGCACGGAACCGGAGTAGAGCACCGTCCGCAGCGCGCTCAGGTCGTGGTCG
Source organism: Pseudonocardia sp. NPDC049635 (assembly GCF_040659795.1). NCBI lineage: Bacteria > Bacillati > Actinomycetota > Actinomycetes > Pseudonocardiales > Pseudonocardiaceae > Pseudonocardia > Pseudonocardia sp. NPDC049635. The sequence goes on along the minus strand of NZ_JBFAON010000006.1, from coordinate 234,128 downwards.
CGTCCCGGTGTCAGCCCGGCCTTCTGGGACGCGGTCAGGTAACCGGCGCTGGTGCCGAACTGGGTGGCCCTGCTCTGCGCGGTCAGCTCCCAGAGCCGGTCCGCGCCCGGCCGGTTCGGCGCACCGTCGTAGAGCACCACCGTCGCCCCCAGCAACAACGCGGACACCGAGGCGTTCCAGACCATCCAGGCGGTGGAGGTGAACCAGAAGAACCGGTCACCGGCCCGTACGTCGTCGTGCAGACCGAGCCACTTCAGATGCTCGAGCACGATGCCGCCCTGCGAGTGGACGATGCCCTTCGGGAGCCCCGTGGTACCCGACGAGTACAGGATCCACAGCGGGTGGTCGAACGGCACCCGCTCGAACACCGGCTCGGCCGGGGTTGCGGCCACGTCGGCCCAGGGCACCACCGGCACCGCGACGTCGAGGCCCACCGCGGCCCGCAGGCGCGGGACCACGACGACACGTTCCAGCGAGGGCAACCCGGCGACGATCTGCTCGATCTCCTCGGTCCGGTCCACGGGCCGGCCGGCGAAACGGTAGCCGTCGGCAGCGACGAGGACCTTGGGCTCGATCTGGGCCAGCCGGTCGATCACGGCGTCGGTGCCGTAGTCCGGTGCGCAACACGCCCACACCGCGCCCACCGCGGCCGACCCCAGCAGCGCCACCACCGTCTCGACCAGGTTCGGCAGGTACCCGACGACGCGGTCCCCCGGGCGCACCCCCCATGCGCGCAGCGCAGCGGCGAACGCACCCACCCGGCCGCGCAGCTCGACCCAGGACACGTCGACGGGGTCACGGTCCTCGCTCAGCTGAACCAGCGCCGGACCGCGGGCGTCGTCTCCGCGCAGCGCGTGCTCGGCGTAGTTCAGCTGCACCTGCGGGAACCAATCGGCACCGGACAGCTCGTCGACCCCGGGGGTCCGCTCCACGGTCCAGTCGCCGTCCGAGGCGACCTCGAAGAACTCGGCCAGTGCGGCCCAGAAGCCGGAACCGGGCCGGGTCGACCAGGCCCAGACGGCTTGATAGTCCTCCGGCACGCCCTCACGCTCGGCGACCCACCGGAGGAATCGGGCCATCGCGGTCGCGGCCGCGCGCTCGGCGGGCGGGACCCAGAGGATCTCCCCGCCGTCGTCCCGGGTCGGTGTCGACCCACCGCCTGCCGTCACCTGCGATCCCCCTCGACCACGTCGCGAATGCGCCACCAGCACGCCGGAGGAACTATAACGCAATATGTAATAACAGCAAGCAGCGGAAGCTGGGCCGCCGACAGGCGGCTCGACGGTCTCGGGCGACCGGGCCGTACGACACGGGGGTGCGACGGCCGCGTCAGACCGCGTGAACGACGTGGCAGGGTAGCCGGGCGACCGGCTCGCCGAGACGTGCGATGATCACGCAGCGTGCCGAGGCGTCGACCGCTGCGGGAGACGGGCGGGGCGTGGAGCGCGCCGGGGCACCCCGGAGCCACCTCCGATCCCGGGTCGCTGCACGGCCGCCCCGCATCGGACCGGGTTCAGCCTGCGGCCCGCGGTTCGCGGGCGGGTGACTCGGGCCGGCCGCCGGCGGCCGACAGAGCGGCGAGCAGCGTGTCCCGGCGGTGGTCGTTCATCACCCGGATGCAGAGCGCACGGTCCCGGGCGGCGAGGGCATCGACCAGCTGCTCATGCTGCAACCGGATGTCCTCGGTGTCCGACGCCGCCAGGTGCCGGAGGCGGAAGGGCTCGGCGAGCGCCCAGTACCGCTCGGCCTCTGCCACGTAGACCTTCAACGGGGAGAGCGAGTAAAGGGCGAAGTGGAAACGCCGGTTGGCGTCGTTGGTCGCGATCGGGTCCTCCGAGGCGACGGAGAGCTCCGAATTGATCTCGCGGAGTTCCGCCACCTCGGCGTCGGTCGGCCACCGGGCGGTTCTGATCAGCTCGATCTCCAGGAACTCCAGGAGCGCCACGATCTGACGGAACTCGTCCGGGCTCAGGCTCGCGACGAAGTAGCCCTGGTTGAGTCGGTGGGTGAGCAGACCCTCGGCGGCGAGCACCCGCAGCGCCTCGCGCAACGGGACCCGGCTCACGCCGAGGGTCTCCGCCATCTCGTCCTGACGGATCTGGTCACCGGGCCGGAGCACTCCGCGGACGACCAGATGCCGCAGTCCGTCCAGGGCAGCGCCTGCAGCGCTGCGCACCGCCCCCTCCCCCGCCGAAGCGGATCCCAGCCCTGCCACGATCGACCGTCCCTTCGCCGCCGAGCCCCTTTCGACAGGGCGGGCCCATCATGACAGCCGCGTCGGCGGTCACGTCCCCTGCGGACCACCACCGTCCCCAGCGGGCAGGCCCCGGTCGAGGCCGTAGAGTGCCAGGGTCGACTCACCGGCACGGATGCGATCGATGATCTCCCGCTCCTTGTCCTCCCGTTCGGCGGAAGCGCGGACCGCCTGCGCCGCCTCGGTCGCCGCGACCACCACGACCCCGTCGACGTCGCCCACGACGAGATCACCGGGCCGGACGGTCACCTCGCCGATCCGGATCGTCGCGCCGAGGGTGATCGCCGATGCCGGGTCCTTGACCGTCCCTCGGATGCAGACCCCCGCCGAGAACACCGCCAGGCCCGCCGTGCGCAGGTGCGCGACGTCGCGGACGCCGCCGTCGATCACCAGGCCAGCGAGACCGCGCTGCATCGCCGCCTCGTTCAGGATCTCGCCCCAGTAGCCGTACTCGAGGTGACCTCCGGTGTCGACGACCAGGACGTCCCCGGGCGAGGCCTCGTACAGCGCCCGGTGCAGGCCGAGGTTGTCACCCGGTGCGAGCCGCACGGTGAACGCCGGCCCCTCGACGTGCATGGAGTCGGCGACCGGTTTGATCCGCGCGGGGAGGGCACCGCGACGCCCTGCGGCCTCGTGCACGGTCGCGGCGGCGAGCTGGTGGCTCCGGGTGGCGGAACCGGACATGGGAACTCCTTCAGCGGTTGTCGTTGTCGCCGAGACCGGCCGGGGCCACCTCGTCGACCTGCCCGGTCAGACCGGGCCGGGCGCGGGGAAGACCGAACAACACGATCCCGGCCAGCAGGACCAGTCCTGCTACGGCGATGTAGAGCATCTGCGGGGTCGCTCCCCCGTCCAGCAGGGCTCCGGCGGCGAGGGGCGCCAGGATGGCACCGATCCGGCCCACCCCGATCGCGGCGCCCATCGCCGTGGCCCGGACACCCGCGTCGTACGAGGTGGGTGTCAGCGCGTAGAGCCCGCCGATCGAGCCGTTGAGGAACATCCCGATCATCACGCCCACCAGGACGAGGAGCGGGAGTGCCTGCGCCGAGGCGATGAACAGTGCGAGCATCACCGAGCTGATCCCGAGGTAGCTGATCACCACCGTCCGGATGCTCAGCCGGGCGGTCAGTGCGCCGAACGCGATCGCACCGAACATGCCGCCGACGTTGAGCAGAACACCTCCGGTGATACCACCGCTGGCCGAGAGCCCCGCATCGACCAGCAGCGTCGGCGTCCAGCTCGTGACGAAGTAGAAGCCGGACATCACGAGGAAGAACGCTGCCCACAGGACGAGGGTGGTGCGACGGCGCGGAGCGGCCAGGAGCGTGGCGAGGCCCGGTGAGTCGACGGCGGTCGACCGGGCCGGTTCCGGGAGTGCCTCGACCGGCGGCTGCCCGAGCCGGCCCACCAGACGATTGACCCGTTCCAGGGCGTCGGGGCGGCGTCGGGTCAACAGGTGGTCCATCGATTCCGGGAGGGCGAACACGACGAGGACGAGGACGAGGAGCGTCACGACTCCCCCGACCATGAAGACCGAGCGCCAACCCCAGCTGCCGATCAGCGCCACGGCCAGCAGGCCACCGAGCGTGGCACCGAGGGCATAACCGGTGGCCTGCAGGCTCACGGCCATACCGCGCCACCGCCGCGAGGCGTACTCGGCGGCGATCACGTTCGTGCTGGCCAGGATCCCGCCCACCCCGATACCGGTGAGCACTCGGAGCAGGCCGAGCTGGAGCGCGGACTGGGCCACCGCCGAGAGCACCATCCCCGCACCGGCGATCACCAGACACACGATGACGACCGGACGCCGGCCGAACCGGTCCGCGTACGGAGCGACGAACAGAGAACCGAGGGCGAGACCGAACAGGCCGGCGGAGAGCAGCAGCCCCACCGTGGAGCCGCTCAGCTGCCACTCGGCTGCGACCGACTGCGCGGTGAAGGCCATGACCAGCACGTCGAAGCCGTCGATCATGTTGAGGACGACGCAGATCAGGATCGCGCGCCACTGGAACCAGGTCATCGGTCCCTCGTCGAGGGCCGCGCGCAATCGGTGTGGTGTCATCGGATTCATAGCGATACTCCGTTGTCTCGCAGGGGCGGGCTGGATTCGGATGCGGTGATCGGCAACGACGATCACCAGGAGGTCACGACGGCCTCGACCTCACGGATCGAGAGCCAGGGTCTGCATCACGGGCGCGACGGGGCCGGGCATCCCGGTACCGCACACCTCGACCGCCCCATGCCCTCGGGACGGGGACCCTGACGCCAGGACGGGCGGCCGGGCGACAGCGTCGGTGCGACGGCGGGGGGCGTCGACCCGAGCCGTGCCGGTGCCGCACCCGCGCGGGGCCACTCGATGACGGCCTCCCCGACGGTGAGCCGCTCACCTGCTTCGAGGGCGCCTGCTGTCGTGCGCATGGACCGCTCCGTCCTGGCATGCATCGGCCTGAATGAACCTGCGCTGAGGCGGCCACGACCGCGGCAGGTTCGTGCGGGATGGGCCGAATCCCACCGTCGCGGCGCGGATCGTATAACAATCGCCGAGGTTCTGGCCAGCCCGATCGTCGCCAGATCTCCACAGGCAGGCCGGCCGCCCTTCGAGCCGGCCGTCCGTCCTGCCATCTGACGTGCATATTCCTGCCGGCTTGACCCTCCGCCACGTGCCACGTGAAGAGGGTGAGCACTTGTGCCGCACCAGTGAGACTGGTAGCAATGGGCCGCAATTGGATTAAATCTAGTTCCGCAAGGAGGCGGCTACGTGGCTGATCGTGACTGCGGCCGGGTGCAGGAAGTTCCGGTGCTGATCGTGGGCGGAGGCCCTGCCGGGTTGACGACGGCTCTCGAGCTCGCCCGCCGTGGCGTCGACGGGCTGCTCGTCGAACGGCGCGGGTTCACCAACCACTACCCCCGCGCGCACCTGCTCAACGTGCGGACGATGGAGACCTTCCATGACGTCGGCGTGGCCGACCGGATCTACGCCCAGTCCCCGCCCGAGGACCAGTGGCACCGGGTCGCCTGGTACACCTCGCTCGCCGGCCCGACACCGTTGCACGGACTGAAGATCGGCCACGTGCACGCCTGGGGCGGCGGCACGGATCTCGAGCGCTACCGGCTCGCGAGCCCGCGACCGTTCGCGAACCTGCCGCAGATCCGGTTGGACCGGATCCTGTGGGAACAGGCGGACCAGGCATGGCCGGGCCGCATCCGCGGGCACAGCGAACTCGTCGCGCTCGAGTACGACGACTCCGGGGCCACCGCCACCATCCGCGACACGCAGGAGGACCGGACGTACCAGATCCGCGCCCGGTACGTCGTCGCGGCCGACGGCGGCCGGACCTGTACGGAGCTGCTCGACGTGCAGATGGTCGGGCCCCGCGCACTGCTCGACCTGGTCAACATCTACTTCTCGGCCGATCTGTCCGCGTACGCGGACGAGGAGGCGCTGATCACCTACATCATCAACCCCGAGGGACAGGGCAGCTTCTCCGGTGCGCTGCTCGGCCTCGGCCCGGGACCCTGGGGCGCCCGTTGCCGGGAGTGGTCGATGACGATGGCGTTCCGGATCGGCGACCCCGCAGGCGAGGACCACGCATCGCTGGTCGAACGGGTCCGGCGCACCCTGGGCATCCCGGACCTGGAGATCGACGTCCATGCGGTGAGCCACTGGCAGTTCGAGGGCGTGGTGGCCGACCGGTTCCGGGTGGGGCCCGTCCTGATCGTCGGCGACGCGGCCCACCGGCACCCACCGACGGGCGGGCTCGGGCTGAACACCGCCATCGGCGACGTCAGCAACCTGGTGTGGAAGCTCGCCGCGGTGGTCACCGGTGTCGCCGACGACGCGCTCCTCGACACCTACGAGAGCGAGCGAAAACCCGTTGCCGCACGCAACGTCGAGCATTCGCTGCGCAACGCCGGCCGGCACGGTCCGATCGCCGCCGCCGTCGGCCTGCAGGCGGGCATGGACGACGCGGAGGGATGGCGACAGATCGGGATCTGGGCCGGTGACACCCCCGAAGGCGAGCGACGCCGTGCGCTCGCGACCGAGGCGGTCGCGGCGAACGCCGAGGACTACAGCCAGCTCAACATCGAGGCCGGTTTCGCGTACGAGTTCGGCGCCGTGATCCCGGACGGCACCCCGCCACCACCGCACCACGAGTCGGCCACGATCTTCGAGCCCTCCGCGCGCCCCGGCCACCATCTCCCGCACTGCTGGCTGCGCAGGGACGGGGCCCAGGTCTCCACCGTCGACCTGGTCGCGAAGGACGGCTTCACCCTGTTCGTCGGTGACGCGGGCGCGGACGAGTGGAAGGCGGCCGCCGCTGCCGCCGCGGAATCGACCGGGTTCCCGATGACCGTGGTGCACGTCGGCCGGGGCGGGGACCTGCACGACATCGACGCCCGTTGGGCCGAGGCGTCGGCCACCTCTCCCGACGGGGCGCTCCTCGTCCGTCCCGACCGCCACGTCGCATGGCGCTCGACCGATGCCCGGGCCGGCAGCCCCGAGCTGACCGGGATCGTCCGGTCGCTGCTCGCCGGCGGCGGACGCACACCCGCTCCCGATGGCGATCAGCTGGCGAGCATCACCGAGGCCGGCGAGGCGTTGCGGACCGGCCCCTCCCGGGAAGCCCGGATCTTCAGCAGCACCACGCCGGTCTGACCCGGCCCCGAGACAACGCGACACCCGGTCGACCGTCGGGGACGAGTCGACCGCCCGGCCGCGCCGGACGCCCTCGACCCTCGGCCGCGGCGACAAGGAAGGAAGCCATGGCACCCACTGTCACCGACACGTACCGCGCTGCGCGGGATCTGTTGCAGGATCTGTCCACCGACTACACCAGGGCCGTGTCGGAGTTCACCTGGCCGGACCTCGGCGACCGCTTCAACTGGGCGGTCGACTGGTTCGACGCCGTGGGCCGCGGGGTGGACCGGACGGCGCTGTGGATCGTCGAGGAGGACGGATCCGAGGCGAAGTACTCCTTCGACGAGATGGCACGGCGCTCGGACCAGGTCGCCGCACACCTGAGCGCACACGGCGTGCGGCGCGGCGACCACGTGCTGATCATGCTCGACAACCAGGTCGAACTCTGGGAGGCGATGCTCGCGGTGATGAAGCTCGGCGCGGTCATCCTCCCGACCACGACCGCGCTCGGCCCGACCGACCTCGCCGACCGCGTCCGGCGGGGCGAGGTGCGCCACGTGGTGGTCAACTCCCGGGACACCGGCGTCTTCGACACCGTCACCGGGGACTACGGGCGGATCGCGGTCGGCGAGGCCCTCCCGGGATGGGTCCGTTACGCCGACGCCTACTCGGCCGACGTCCCGCCGGCCGAGCACCCGGGCACCGCGCCGTCGGACCCCCAGCTGCTGTACTTCACCTCCGGCACCACCAGCCGTCCGAAGCTGGTGGAGCACACGCAGGTCTCCTACCCGGTAGGGCATCTCGCGACGTCGTTCTGGGTGTCCGCCGGCCCCGGGGACGTGCACCTGAACATCTCCTCGCCGGGGTGGGCGAAACACGCGTGGTCGTGCTTCTTCGCACCGTGGATAGCCGAGGCCACCGTCTTCGTCCACAACTACACACGCTTCGATCCCGCAGCTCTGCTCACCCAGATCCGCCGGGCCGGGGTGAACACGTTCTGCGCCCCGCCGACGGTCTGGCGGATGCTGATCAAGGACGACCTCACCGGCGGTCCCGGCGAGCTGCGACAGCTGCTGTCGGCGGGCGAGCCGCTCAACCCCGAGGTGATCGAGCAGGTCGAGAACGCCTGGGGGCTGACCATCCGGGACGGGTACGGGCAGACCGAGCTGCCGCTGGCCGTGGGGAACGTTCCGGGGATGCCGGTGAAACCGGGGTCGATGGGGTTGCCGCTGCCGGGGGTGCCGATCGTGCTGGTCGATCCCCTCACCGGGGTCCCCGCGTCCGAGGGCGAGATCTGTGTGGACCTGTCGAAGCGGCCCCTGTCGCTGATGACCGGGTACCGGGGGGACCCCGCGCGGAACGCGGAGGCGATGGCGGACGGTTACTACCACACCGGCGACGTCGCCTCGCGGGACGAGGACGGCTACATCTCCTACATCGGCCGGACCGACGACGTGTTCAAGGCCTCGGACTACAAGATCTCCCCGTTCGAGCTCGAGTCGGTGCTGATCGAGCACCCGGCGGTGGCCGAGGCCGCCGTCGTACCGGCACCGGACGCCATCCGGCTGGCGGTCCCGAAGGCCTACGTCGCACTGGCCGCGGGGTACGAACCCTCCGAGCAGACGGCCTTCGCGATCCTGAAGCACGCCCGGGAGAAACTCGCCCCCTACCAACGGGTGCGACGGGTCGAGTTCTTCGACCTGCCCAAGACCATCTCCGGGAAGATCCGCCGGGTCGATCTGCGCAACCGTGAGCAGGACGCGGGCTCCGGGCGGGCCGAGGTCCGGGAGTGGCGCGACGACCAGTTCCCGGAGCTGCGCCGATGAGCGCGCAGGGGCCGCAGCCGGCGGCCGACCTCCTGGCCAGGTTGCGCGCCGTCGACACCTGCGCCGTCTCCGACGCACTCGACGCCCTCGGCCTGCCGGGCGCGGTGCTCGGGCTCCGGTGCGTCACCGGATCGCACCGGATCGCCGGACGTGCGGTGACCGTGGATCTCGTCGAGATCGGCCGGACCGAGACGTCGTCCCGGCATCTCGGGACGGCTGCGGTCGACGCCTCCTCGACCGGTGACGTCATCGTCGTCGCGCACGGCGGTCGGGTCACGATGTCGGGCTGGGGTGGTGTGCTGGCCGCCGGTGCCGCGCGCAACGGGGTCGAGGGCGTGGTCGTCGACGGCGCGGTACGCGACGTCGACGAGGCCGCCGACCTCGGCCTGCCCGTCTTCGCCGTGACCGGGGTGCCCGTCACCGCGCGCGGACGCGTCGTCGAACGGGCCTGGAACGTCGAGGTCGTCCTCCGGGGCGTCACCGTGCGGCCGGGCGACTTCGTGCTGGCCGACGGGAGCGGGGTCGTCGTCGTCCCCGCCGCGGAGGTCGAACCCGTACTGGCCAAGGCCGAGGCCGTGGTCGCCAAGGAGCAGGCGATGGTCGCGAAGGTCCGCGAAGGCCTGCCCATGGTCGACGTCATGGGCGCCGACTACGAGAACCTGTTGAAGGGCTGACGATGACCGAGACCCTCCCCCACCCCGGCACCGACCAGGCGGCACACGACCTGGCGCTGCTGGACACGAGCCACCTCAGCGACGCGCTGGACAAGCTGGGGATCAACGGCCAGATCGGCGGGCTGCTCCCGCTGCAGCGCACGTCGCGCCTGGTCGGGCGGGCCTTCACGGTCCGCTACGTGCCGATCACCGGGACCGGCGGCACGGTCGGTGACTACATCGACGACCTCGATCCCGGGACCGTCGTGGTGATCGACAACGCCGGCCGGACCGACGTCACCGTCTGGGGCGACCTGCTCACGGCGACCGCATCGCAGCGCGGCATCGCGGGCACCGTCATCGACGGCGTGTGCCGCGACTCCGACCGCGCGGTCGAGCTCGGGTACCCGGTCTACGCGCGCTCCCGCTGGATGCGCACCGGCAAGGACCGGGTCCGGGTCGAGAGCTACAACGTGCCGGTGACCCTCGGCGGGGTGTGCGTCGAGGCCGCGGACTACCTCGTCGGCGACGGTGACGGCGTGGTCTGCGTACCCGCCGCCCGGGTGCGGGAGGTCATCGACATCGCGACGGAGATCCGGATCGCCGAGGACGCGATCCGGCGCGCGGTCGAGGACGGCGCGAGCCTGCGCGAGGCACGCACCGCCCACGGCTACCACACCCTGCAGACACGGAAGGACTGAACACCATGTGGCGGACGTCGATCGACGTCGAAGGGCTGCACCACGCGGGTGCACCCATCCCGCAGGCCTGCGTCGTCGGGTCGGTACTGGTCTCCAGCGGCATCAACGGCATGGACCCCGCCGACGGGACCATTCCCGACGACCCGGAGACCCAGGTCGCCCTGGTCTTCGACAACATCCGACGCATCGTGGCGAAGGCCGGCGGCACCCTGGGCGACATCGCGAAGTGCACGTTCTTCGTCCGCGACCGCTCCCTGAGGTCCGCGATCGACCGGCACTGGGTCGAGTTCTTCCCCGATCCCGCCAGCCGGCCGGCCCGGCACACCCTGGTCCAGGAGCTGACCGTCCAGGCCCTCCAGGCCGAGATCATCGCCAACATCGAAAGGCCCGCGAAGTGATCATCGACTCGCACGCACACCTGGTCGCGCCGGAGGGGCTCTACGCCTACCGCGCGAACCTGATCGCCAACGGCGGCTACCACTTCGGCTCACCGAAGATCAGTGACGATGCGCTCGCGGCCTGCGCGGGGCAGAACGTCGACGCGCTCGACGAGGTGGGGACCGATCTGCAGCTGCTCTCACCGCGGCCCTACCAGCAGGGGCACTCGATGACCCCGTCCACGCTGGTGGAGCCCTGGATCGCCGCCTGGAACGACACGATCGCCCGGACGGTGCAGATGCACCCCACCCGGTTCGCCGGGGTCGCAGGCCTGCCCGTCCTGCCCGGTGAGCCGGTCGAGCGTGCCTTCGGCGAGCTCGACCGCGCGATCACCGAGCTCGGTTTCGTCGGGGTGATCGTGAACCCGGACCCGTACGAGGGCACCGGGAACGCACCGACGCTCAACGAGTCGTACTGGTTCCCGCTGTACGAGAAGCTCATCGAGCTCGACGTCCCGATGCAGATCCACTCGGCGGGGTGCTACTCCGGACGTGAGTCCTACAGCGAGCACTTCATCACCGAGGAGTCGATCGCGATCCTGTCGCTGCTGCGCGGCGACGTCTTCGAGCGGTACCCGGACCTGAAGATCATGATTTCGCACGGCGGTGGATCCGTGCCGTACCAGATCGGCCGGTGGCAGGCCGAGCGGTTGCTCCCGCTGCTGGGCGGGAGCGCGGAGTCGGTCCGCTTCGAGACCTCGCTCAAGCAGTTCTGGTTCGACAGCGTGCTGCACAGCCCGCCCTCCCTGGAGCTGCTGCTGCGCGTCGTCGGCCCGGAGCGGGTGGTGTTCGGCACCGAGCGTCCCGGCAGCGGATCGGCGATGAACCCGGACACGGGACATCACTTCGACGACATCAAGCCGGTCATCGACAAGATCGACTTCCTGACCGACGCCGACCGCCGCGCCGTCTTCGAGGACAACGCGCGGACCCTGTTCCCGCGGCTCGCCGCACGGCTGACCACCGCCTGATGTCGGCGACGTCCGCGCCGGGCGAGGGAGAGATTCCCGGCACGATCGTGTTCGACGGGCGGCGCTCCCGCGCCGGTCTCCCGCTCAACAACCTGGCGATGGCCCTGAACCGCCGGGTGGACCGGGAGGCGTTCCTCGCGGACCCCGAGGAGTTCATGTCCCGCTTCGGGCTCTCCGAGGCGCAGAAGCAGGCGGTCCGCGACCGCGACTTCCATCGGATGATCGAGCTCGGCGGCAACATCTACTTCATCTACAAGATCGGCATGGTGGACGGGATCACCGTCCCGGACATCGTCGCGACGATGGCCGGGATGTCCACCGACGAGTTCGTCGACATGATGCGCAACGGCGGAAGGAAACCCCATGGCTGAGATCGTGGCGGGCGTCGGCGTCTCGCACGTCCCGGCGCTGGGCGCAGCGATGACCGGCGACGGCAGCGGGCCGGCGGCGGAGGTGTTCGAGAAGTTCGCCCCGCTCCGGGCGTGGATCGAGGAGCGCCGGCTGGACACGGTGATCGTGGTCTACAACGACCACGCCTCGTCGTTCTCGCTGGAACTCATGCCGACGTTCGTCATCGGTGCCGCCGAGACCTACGCACCGGCCGACGAGGGCTACGGCGCCCGCGACGTCCCGGTGGCGGTCGGGGACGTGGACCTGTCGTGGCACCTGATCGACGAGGTCGTGCCCGCCGGCTTCGACCTCACGATCGCCCAGCGGCTCGACGTCGACCACGGCCTGACCGTGCCACTCACCGTCCTGTTCGGACGGCCGGAGGAATGGCCGGTCCGCGTCGTTCCGGTGCTGGTCAACGTCGTGCAGCAACCCACGCCGAGCGCCCGGCGGTGCTTCGACCTCGGTCGCGCGCTGGGCCGGGCGGTGGCGAGCTTCCCCGACGCACGCCGGGTCGGCGTGATCGGCACCGGCGGGATGTCGCACCAGCTCCAGGGACGCCGGGCCGGCCACATCAACAGCGATTTCGACCGCATGTTCCTGGCGGCCACGGTCGACGAACCCGGACGCCTGACCGGGTTGTCCAACCTGGACCTGATCCGGGAGGCGGGTTCCGAGGGGGCCGAGCTCGTGATGTGGCTGGTGATGCGAGGCGCACTGCCCGAGCGGGTGACCGCCCGGCACACCGTCTACCACGTCCCGGTGTCCAACACCGGAGCCGGAGCGCTGGCGTTGGAGGTGTGACACGTCGTTCTCGGCTGCCCCGACCGCCCGGGTTGCGGGCGCGGAGGCACGCATGGTCGCTGAGGTCGAGAGGATCGCGACTCCCGCGGGCGGTGGAACGGACACCGCTCGGACGATGATCCCGGCGTCAGCGTCCCGCTCGGCTGCCGCTCAGCGGGGTGCCGCGACGGCGCCCCGCTGAGCGGCGTCCTGGCGGCCCACCGCGGGATCAGCCGGCGACGTAGGCGGCCAGATGCCGGCCGGTCAGGGTGGACGCGTCGGCGACGAGCTCGGCCGGTGTCCCCTCGAACACCACCCGCCCGCCGTCGTACCCGGCACCCGGCCCCAGGTCGATGATCCGGTCGGCGTGCGCCATCACCGCCTGGTGATGCTCGATGACGATCACCGACAACCCGGAGTCGACCAACCGGTCCAGCAGGGCGAGCAGCTGCTCGACGTCGGCCAGGTGCAGCCCCGTGGTCGGCTCGTCCAGGACGTAGATCCGACCCTTCTCCCCCATGTTGACGGCGAGCTTGAGCCGCTGCCGTTCGCCGCCGGACAGCGTGGTGAGCGGCTGCCCGAGGGTCAGGTATCCGAGGCCGACGTCGGCGAGGCGCTCCAGGATCCGGTGTGCCGCAGGAGTCCGGGCCTCACCGGCACCGAAGAACTTTTCGGCCTCGGCGACCGGCATCGCCAACACCTCGCTGATGTCGCGTCCCCCGAAGCGGTACTCCAGCACCGAGGAGTCGAACCGGCGACCCTCGCACACCTCGCAGGTGGTCGCCACACCCGCCATCATCGCCAGGTCGGTGTACACCACCCCGGCACCGTTGCAGTTGGGGCACGCCCCCTCGGAGTTCGCGCTGAACAGCGCCGGCTTGACCCCGTTGGCCTTCGCGAACGCCTTGCGGATCGGCTCCAGCAGGCCGGTGTAGGTGGCGGGGTTGCTGCGCCGGGATCCCTTGATCGCACCCTGGTCGACCACGACGACGCCGGGCCGCCCGGCCACCGAGCCGTGGATCAACGAGCTCTTGCCGGAGCCGGCCACCCCGGTGATCACGGTGAGCACGCCGAGCGGGACGTCGACGTCGACCCCCTGCAGGTTGTGGCTGTCCGCGCCGCGGATCTCCAGCGCGCCGTTCGGGGTCCGCACCGACTCCTTGATCCGCGCCCGGTCGTCGAGGTGCCGGCCGGTGAGCGTCCCGCTGGACCGCAGCCCGGCGACCGTGCCCTCGTAGACGACCTGGCCGCCGTCGGTACCGGCGCGCGGCCCCAGATCGACGACGTGATCGGCGATCACGATCGTCTCCGGCTTGTGCTCGACGACGAGGACGGTGTTCCCCTTGTCCCGCAGGCGCAACAGCAGATCATTCATCCGCGCGATGTCGTGCGGGTGCAGGCCGACGGTCGGCTCGTCGAACACGTAGGTGACGTCGGTGAGCGACGACCCCAGGTGGCGGATCATCTTGGTGCGCTGCGCCTCGCCACCGGACAGCGTGCCGGCGGGCCGGTCCAGCGACAGGTATCCGAGCCCGATCTCGACGAACGAGTCCAGGGTCTCCCGCAGCGAGGTGAGCAACGGGGCCACCGACGGTTCGTCGAGGTCCCGGACCCAGGACGCCAGGTCGTTGATCTGCATCGCGCAGGCGTCCGCGATGCTGATGCCCTTGATCTTGGACGAGCGGGCCAGCTCGGAGAGCCGGGTGCCGTCGCAGTCGGGGCAGGTGCGGAAGACGATGGCCCGGTCCACGAACGCCCGGATGTGCGGCTGCATCGCCTCCCGGTCCTTGGCCAGGAACGACTTCTCGATCCGCGGGATGAGGCCCTCGAAGGTGACGTTCACGCCGTCGACCTTGATCCGGGTCGGCTCCTTGTACAGCAGCGCGTCCAGCTGCGGCGTGGTGAACGTCCGGATCGGCTTGTCACCGGGGAAGAACCCCGAGTTGGCGAAGATCCGGCCGTACCAGCCGTCGACCGAGTAGTTGGGGATGGTCAGCGCGCCCTCGGCGATCGACTTGGAGTCGTCGTAGAGGGCGGTGAGGTCGAAGTCGGAGACGTTGCCGCGGCCCTCGCAACGCGGACAGGCCCCGCCGACGATCTCGAACTCGCGGCGCTCCTTGATCTTCCGGCCACCCTTCTCCACGGTCACCGCACCGGACCCGCTGATCGAGGCGACGTTGAACGAGAACGCCTTGGCAGACCCGACGTGCGGCGTGCCGAGGCGGCTGAACAGGATCCGCAGCAGCGCACCGACGTCGGTCGCGGTGCCGACCGTGGAGCGGACGTCGCCGCCCATCCGCTCCTGGTCGACGATGATCGCGGTGGTCAGGCCGTCGAGGAGGTCGACGTCGGGACGGGCCATCGTCGGCATGAATCCCTGGACGAAGGCGCTGTAGGTCTCGTTGATCATCCGCTGGGACTCCGCGGCGATCGTGGCGAACACGAGCGAGCTCTTGCCGGAGCCGGAGACCCCGGTGAACACGGTCAGCCGCCGCTTCGGCAGCTCGACACTGACCTCGCGCAGGTTGTTCTCCCGTGCCCCGTGCACCCGGATCAGGTCGTGGCTGTCGGCGACGTGCCGCTCGGACGTGCTCATTCGAAGGTCCCCCCTGGTCGTGCGGTGCGCCCGTACCCGGGCCCGCTCACGAGATCCGGACCATGGTGCCCGTCCGGCCGGCCGCCGTCACACTAGGAGCGGCCGGTCCGCCGCGCTTCTCGATTCGTGACCGCCTCCGGCGCACCGAGGAACGCCCGCAACCGGGCCGCCGTCTCCTCCGGACGTTCCAGGTAGACCATGTGCCCGGAGTCGATCGGGCGCACCGTCAGATCGTCACCGAGCTGCGCCCGGCACGCGGCCAGCCACCCCTCGCGGACGAAGTCGGCGCCGGTCGCGGGCACCACCAGGGTCGGCAGACCGGCCGGCGGGACGACGGCCGGGCGCGCCATCTCCGCCCACGCAGCGACCACGCAGGCCCGTGAGTAGCGCCAGCGGAACGCGCCGTCGCGTTCCTCCAGATGGTCGTCCAGTTCGTCGTCGACGAGCTCACCGGACACTCCCGGCCAGCTCGCGGTCCGGTCCGCGCGAGCGGCCTCCCGGCTGGGCCAGGACTGGTCGGCGCGGTGCTCCTCGGCCCGCTGCAGCATGTCGTCCGGGGCGAGACCGATCGCCGGGTCCAGCAGGGCCAGCCGGGTGACCCGGTCCGGCGCGGCCCGCGCGAGGTGCGTGGCGACCGCACCGCCGAACGAGTGCCCGACGACGGCGGCCCGGTCGACACCGTGCCCGTCCAGCACGTCGACCGCATCCTCGACGTGCTGCTCCAGGTTCCACGGCGGGGCCCACGGGGAGCGGCCGTGGCCGCGCAGGTCGACCGCGATCCAGTGCAGCTGCGGGAGCGCCTCGAACAGCGGCCGGAACCGCAGGCCGTGCCCGGTGACACCGTGGATCGCGAGCACGGGCGGACCGGCCGGGTCACCGGCGTGGTGCACGTTCAGCGGCATGAGGGGATCGTCGCACCGGCAGGTCACCGGGTGGCGGGGTCACCCGGAACGTCGAGTACGGAAACCCACTGCCGAAGCCTGCCCCAGGTCCTCGATCGGCGGGCCGTTCTCGATGCGGCCCGGCCCGGGCCCGGGTGATCCCCATCCACGCGGCGACGGTCTCCTGACGCGACGCGCGGCCGTGGAACGGATGGTTGCGCCCTGTCCGGCTCCGGCCCACGGGCATCCCGGCCACCACCGGGTGGGAGAGGCGGTGCGTTCCGCGGAACGCACCGCCAGTCACGGCAGGATGGTCCGATCATGCCCGAGATCGCGTTGCTCGTTCCGCTCGTCCTCTCCTTCGTCGGGCCCCTGCTGCTCGCCGCCGGTGTGTGCCTGTTCGTCCGGCGCCGGGTCCGGGCCGACCCGCGCCGCCTCAGCAACGCCTACTGGCTGCTCCTCGCGGCTCTGCTGGTCGGCAACGCGGCGGCGACGCTCGGGATCGTCGGGAGCAACCCGGTCGTCGTGACGGGCGTGTTCCTGGCCGTGGTGTCTCCGCTGATCGCGTTGTTCTTCGCCGGGTTCCTGCTGCTCAACGGCGTGGTGATGCTGCGAAGGGAACGGAGGAGCCTTGGCAACTCGCTGTCCCTGCTGGCCGGGCTGCTGATCGTCACCCTGATGGGGGTCACGGTGCCGGTGCTGCTGGACGGGACGCTGTGGATGCGCGCGCTGTGGCTGTTCTGCACGCTGGCGGCGATGCTGCTCGCCTTCCAGTTCGTCGCGTTCCTCGGCTACGCACGGTTGTACGGGTGGCTGGTGCACGACCGGCCCGCCGACTGGGTGCTGGTGCTCGGGTCGGGCCTGCGCGGCAGCGAGGTGCCGCCGTTGCTGGCGTCGCGGATCAGGACCGGGATGGACGAGTTCGCCCGGCGCGGCGCACGACTGCTCGTGCTCTCCGGCGGCAAGGGCAGTGACGAGCAGCTCGCCGAGGGTGAGGCGATGCGCCGGTGGGCCGTCGCCCACGGTGCGGATCCGGACACGCTGCGGGTGGAGACGGCTTCCCGCAACACCGAGCAGAACCTGCGCTTCTCCGACACGCTGGTGCGCGACGAGGTGCCCGGCAGCGGCCTCGTCGTCACCAGCAACTACCACGCGTTCCGCGCCGCCGTGCTGGCCCGCAGGCTCGGCATCGACGCGCAGGCCGTCGGCGCACCGACCGCCGGGTACTACTGGCCCAGCGCTGTACTGCGCGAGTTCGTCGCGATCCTGCGCGAGCACCGGGTGTGGAACACGGTGCTGCTGGTGCTGGTGTGCGTCCCGGCACCGCTCGCCCTGCTGCTGCTCGGCTGACCGGCCGCGCGCCCGGGACGCGCCGCGACCAGCTGCGGACCGGCGGGCCACGGTCACCGAAATGCACCTCAGCGGGCCGCACCGACCGGTGTCAGCCCGCTGATCTGCATCTCGGCGATCAGCCGTCCGGCAGTCACCATGATCCCGCCGCGACGACCGCGAACGCGTCGACGAGCGCGGCGCGGACCTGCCGGATCGCCGGGTGTGCCGCGGAGACCAGCCGGACCGAGGTGAACAGCTCGCGGTGCGACGGGCCGGGCAGCTCGATCAGCCGCACGCCGTCGCGGTTCCCGGTCCACACCAGGTCGGGCAGGATGCTCACCGCGTGCCCCGCCCGGACCAGGTGGATGTGGATCTCCAGGTCGGCCGAGTCGAATCGGATGTCGGGCTCGAACCCGGCGGCCCGGCACTGCTGGACGACCCACTGCCGCGCGGCGGTCCCCTCCGGTTCCATCACCCAGGCCAGGTCCCGGGCGTCGGACATGCCGCGCACCGCGGAACCCTCGGCGACCGCGAGCCGGACCAGGTCGGTGCCGAGCGGTTCGCGGTCCAGCGACGCCCGGTACGAGCGGCTGTGCCCGGGGTACTGCTCGGCGACGGCCAGGTCGAACCCGCGTGCCTCCAGCTCGGCCAGACCGGTCTCCGGCGGGACCACGGACGCCTCCAGGCGCAGGTGCGGCGCGCGCTCCCGGAGCCGGGTCAGCGCCCGGGGCAGCAGCGCCCGACCGGTCGTCTCCAGCGTTGCCAGGCGCACGGTCTCCGCGACCGGGTCCGCTGAGGCGAGCCTGCTCCGCACGCTCTCCTGCAGGTCGAGGACCTCCACCGCGTGCCGGGCCACCAGTTCGCCGTGCGGGGTGAGCCGGAGCCTGCGCCCGTCCGGCTGGAGCAGCTGGACGCCCACCTCGTCCTCCAGCTTCGCGAGCTGCTGGGACACGCTCGACGGCGCGTAGTTGAGCGTGCGCGCCACCTCGGTCACGGTCCCCCGCAGGCTGAGCTCGTGCAGCAGCCGGAGCCGGTGAAGATCCCACATCCTTGCACCCTTCGGTAGAATCGAAGGATAGCGTTCATAAATCGTCGCTTTTATCTACCTATGTGATCTGAGACTCTCCACCTCAGGCGAGCAGAGGACCGGAGGGTGTGCAGGTGAGCGTGGCGAACGGGGTCGTGATCGACGAGGCGCTGGCGACCGAGGCGGTCGAGCAGGTCCGCCGCTGGCTGGAGACGGCCCGTCGGGAACCGGTCGACCGCTCCGCCCGCAGGCTGGCCGACGTGCTGCAGGACCCGGACGGGCTCGCCTTCACCGTCGGGTTCGTCGACGGCGTGATCCGGCCCGAGGACGCGCGCGCCGCCGCCCGGCACCTGGAGACCCTGGTCCCGATCATCCCCCGGTTCCTGCCCTGGCCGCTGCGCGCCGCGATCCGGGCGGGCGCCGTCACCGGGCGGGTGGCGCCGGGCGTCGTCGTCCCGGTGGCCAGGGCCGCGCTGCGGCGGATGGTGCGCCATCTCGTCGTGGACGCCTCGGAGCGGAAGCTGGGCCCGGCGATCCGGCGGATCCGCCGCGACCGCCCGGGCACCCGGCTCAACATCAACCTGCTCGGCGAGGCCATCCTGGGTCGCGACGAGGCGAGCCGCCGGGTCGAGGGCACCCGCGCGCTGCTGGCCCGCGACGACGTCGACTACGTGTCGATCAAGGTCTCCTCCACCGTGGCGCCGCACGACCCGTGGTCGTTCGACGCCGCCGTCACCGACGCCGTCGAGGCGCTCGTGCCGCTCTACCGGCTGGCTCGCACCGCGCCCGGCGGGCCGAAGTTCCTCAACCTCGACATGGAGGAGTACCGCGACCTCGACCTGACCCTCGCCGTCTTCACGACGCTGCTGGAACGCCCCGAGTTCCACGACCTGGAGGCCGGGATCGTCCTGCAGGCGTACCTGCCCGACGCGCTCGGCGCGATGATCCGGCTGCAGGAGTGGGCGAGCGCGCGGGTCGCCCGCGGCGGCGCCCCGATCAAGGTCCGGGTGGTGAAGGGCGCGAACCTGCCGATGGAGCGGGTCGACGCCGAGCTGCACGGCTGGCCGCTCGCGACCTGTGGCAGCAAGCAGGAGTCCGACGCGTCGTACAAGGCGGTGCTGGACTACGCGCTGCGCCCCGAGCACACCGCGTCCGTCCGGATCGGGGTGGCCGGGCACAACCTGTTCGACATCGCGCTGGCCCGGCTGCTCGCCGAGCGCCGGGGCTGCCGCAACGGCGTGGACTTCGAGATGCTGCTCGGCATGGCGACCGCCCAGGCCGCCGCCGTGCGCGCGGACGTGGGATCGCTGCTGCTCTACACCCCCGTCGTGCACCCGCAGGAGTTCGACGTCGCGATCGCCTACCTGGTCCGGCGTCTCGAGGAGGGCGCGTCGCGGGAGAACTTCATGTCCGCCGCGTTCGACATCGACCGCGACCACGACCTGTTCGAGCGGGAACGCGACCGGTTCCTCGCCTCGGTCGCGACCGTCCCCACCACGGTCCCGGCGCCGAACCGCGTGCAGGACCGCACCCGGCCCGAACCCCCCGCGCCCGCCCACGGTTTCACCAACACCCCGGACACCGACACCGCCGTCGCCGCCAACCGCGCCTGGGGCGCCGCGATCCGCGACCGGATGCGCGACAGCACGCTGGGCGTCGCGACCGCGGCCGCCGGCCGGGTGCACACCCGCGCCGAGCTCGACGACGTCGTGACCGGCGCCCGCGACGCCGGCGTGGCCTGGCGCGCGCTGGGCACCGACCGCCGGGCCGAGATCCTGCACCGGGCCGGTGACGAGTTGGCCGCCCGGCGCGCCGATCTGCTGGAGGTCATGGGCTCGGAGTGCGGGAAGGTCCTCGAACAGGGCGACCCGGAGGTCAGCGAGGCGATCGACTTCGCCCACTACTACGCCGAGCAGGCGCGCCGCCTCGACGACGTCGCCGGCGCCCGCTTCTCCCCCGCCGCGCTCACCGTCGTGACGCCGCCGTGGAACTTCCCCGTCGCGATCCCGGCCGGATCGACGCTGGCCGCGCTCGCCGCCGGCTCGTCGGTCGTCCTCAAGCCCGCCGACCAGGCCAAGCGCAGCGCGGCGGTCGTCGCCGAGGCGCTGTGGGCGGCGGGCGTCCCGCGGGAGGTGTTGCGCTACGTCCAGCTCGACGAGAACGCGCTCGGCTCCGCGCTCATCACCCATCCCGCCGTCGAACGGGTCGTCCTCACCGGTGCCTACGAGACGGCCGAGCTGTTCCGGTCGATGCGGCCCGATCTCCCGCTGATGGCCGAGACGAGCGGCAAGAACGCGATCATCGTGACCCCCGCGGCGGATCTCGACCTGGCCGCGAAGGACGTCGCCCGCTCCGCGTTCGGGCATGCCGGGCAGAAGTGCTCGGCCGCCTCGCTGGTCATCCTGGTCGGCTCGGTCGCGAGCTCGCGGCGGTTCCGGCGTCAGCTCGTCGACGCGGTGACGTCGCTGCACGTGGGCCTGCCCTGGACCGAACGCTCGCAGATCGGCCCGCTGATCGAGCCGGCCTCGGGCAAGCTGCTGTCCGCGCTGACCACGACCGGCCCCGGCGAGAGCTGGGTCATCACCCCCGAGCGGCTCGACGAACACGGGACGCTGTGGCGGCCGGGCGTGCGCGAGGGCGTGGCGCCGGGCTCGGAGTTCCACCTCACCGAGTATTTCGGCCCGGTGCTCGGCATCATGACCGCCGCCACCCTGGAGGAGGCGATCGGGCTGGTGAACCGGGTGGAGTACGGGCTCACCTCGGGTCTGCACTCGCTCGACGAGAGCGAGATCGACACCTGGCTGCGCACGGTGGAGGCCGGGAACCTCTACGTCAACCGCGGGATCACCGGCGCGATCGTGCAACGGCAGCCGTTCGGCGGCTGGAAGAAGGCCGCGGTCGGCACCGGAACGAAGGCGGGCGGCCCGAACTACCTGCTCGGCTTCGGGACCTGGTCCGACGAGCCCGTCCCCGCCGGCACCGGCGGCGCCGCCGCCGACCCGCTCGGCGCCAGGGTGCTCGACACCACCCTGGACGACGACGACCGCGCCTGGCTGCGCGGCGCCCTGGCGACCGATGTGGACGCCTGGGCCGCCGGGTTCGGTGTCGCCCACGACGCCACCGGCCTGACCTGCGAGCACAACGTGCTGCGCTACCACCCCACGCCGGTCACCGTCCGGTACGAGGCCGGTCGTCCGGTCGAGCTGCTGCGGGTCGTCGCGGCCGGCCTGCGCGCGTCGGCGACGCTGACCGTCAGCGTCGCGGCGCCGCTGCCCGATCCGCTGCGGGGGCACCTGACCCGACTCGGTGTGACCGTCCTGGTGGAGGGTGACGCCGCCTGGCACGGCCGGTTGCGGACCCTCGCCGACGAGGGCGGGCGGGTCCGGCTGCTCGGCGCGTCCGCCCGTGACCTCACCGGTGTCACCGGTGGCTCCCCCGCGCTGGCCGTGTACGACGGCCCGGTCGTCACCGCCGGACGGGTCGAGCTGCTGACCTTCCTGCGTGAGCAGGCGGTGTCGGTCACCGCGCACCGGTTCGGCACGCCGCACCCCGTGCCGGTGCCGCCGGTCGTGCAGAAGCGTCCCTGATCGCGGGGCGCCACAGCGAACAGAGGGGTTCGTGATGCAGGATCAGACGTTCCAGATCGCCGCGCTCGTCGTCTACTTCGCGGTGATGATGGCCATCGGCTACTACGCGTACCGGCAGACGTCCGACCACGAGGGGTACATGCTCGCGGGGCGCAAGCTCCCGCCGTGGACGGCGGCACTGAGCGCCGGCGCGTCCGACATGTCCGGCTGGTTGATGATGGGTCTGCCGGGCGCGATCTACGCGGCCGGACTGATCGAGGCGTGGATCGCGATCGGTCTCACCGCCGGGGCATACCTGAACTGGCGCTTCGTGGCCCCCCGGTTGCGCTCCTACACGGAGGTGGCGCGGAACTCGATCACGATCCCGAGCTTCTTCGAGAACCGCCTGCACGACACGTCACGGGCGCTGCGGGTCGCCTCCGGGGCGATCGTGCTGGTGTTCTTCACGTTCTACGTCTCATCGATGATGGTCGCGGGCGGGGAGTTCTTCCAGCTCGCGTTCGGCGGGTCCTACCTGACGGGCATGCTGATCGTCGCCGCCGTCACCCTGGCCTACACGATGATCGGTGGATTCCTCGGCGCCTCGCTCACCGACGTCGTGCAGGGCACGATGATGCTGCTGGCGCTGCTGATCGTGCCGGTGATCGCGATCTTCTCGGTAGGCGGGATCGACGAGACGGCGACCGCGATCGCCGCCGTCGACCCGGACCGGCTGTCGCTGCTCGGCGGTGCTGCGCTGTCCGGCGCGACGATGCTCGGGATCATCTCGGCCGCGGCCTGGGGGTTGGGCTACTTCGGCCAGCCGCACATCATCGTGCGTTTCATGGCCATGCGTGACGCCGCGTCCGCCGGACCGGCCCGCCGGGTCGGGATGAGCTGGATGATCCTGTCCCTGGCGGGAGCGGTGGCCTGCGGCCTCGTCGGCATCGCGTTCTTCGCCACGACCCCGAACGAGCTCGACAACCCCGAGCTGGTCGTGCTCGCGATGTCGCAGATCCTGCTGCACCCGCTGGTCGTCGGCTTCGTGTTCGCCGCGGTCCTCGCCGCGATCATGAGCACCGTGTCGAGCCAGCTGATCGTCAGCTCGTCGGCCTTCGTCGAGGACCTCTACAAGGTCTTCGGGCGAGACACCTCACCGCGCACCCTCATGATGCTCGGCCGGTCGTGCGTGCTGGCGGTCGCGGTGATCGCCGCGCTGCTCGCCCTGGACCCGAGCGGGACCATCCTCGACCTGGTCGCGTTCGCCTGGGCCGGGTTCGGCGCGTCCTTCGGTCCGGCGATCCTGCTGTGCCTGTTCTGGCGCGGGCTGACCACCTGGGGTGCGCTCGCCGGCATGGTCGGCGGAGCGGTGACGGTGTTCGTGTGGGACACCTACGGGCCGCCGATCGCGGGCGTCGAGCTGTACGAGATCGTGCCCGGGTTCCTGGTGAACCTGCTGCTGGCGGTCGTGGTGAGCAGACTGACCCACGCGCCGAACCCCGATATCGAGCGGGAGTTCGACGAGGCCGTCGCGGTCGCCGGTGGCCGGGACGCCACCCCGGCGCGCTGACCGCGCCGCCCATGATCCGCGTTCTGGGAGCGCACGAGTGCGCACCACGCACCGCCGCTCCCAGGACGCGGATCTCCCCGGCCGCGCGGGCGGCCGCGCGTCAGAGCCCGGTCGCCCCGGTGCCCCGGGAGAACAGGTCGCCCTCCAGGTAGTGGTCCCAGTCGGCACCGGTCAGCCCGTGGCCGCCGGAACGCAGGTGGTAGCTCATGGCCGGACCGCGGAACGCCCGGTCGGTCTCCGGGCGCCACGCGGCCGAGGACAGACCGGTGTCGCCCAGCCCGTACAGCTCGTAGGCGCGGGCGGCGCCGACATAGGCGAGGAACTCGCCCTCGGGATCGGCGTTCGCGTCGTCGGTGGCGCTGCCCACGACCAGGCGCCGCGGCGCGACGAGCGCCATCAGCTCGTGCTGGTCCACCGGCAGCGCGCTCTCGTTGTCGTTGTACTCACGGTAGGTCTGCGGGAACCAGTGCGGGAAGGAGCTGTTGATCCGGGCGACCGTCTCGGCGCCCACCCCGCCGTCACCGCGGCGGGCGAGCTTCGCACCGGTCGACCCGGAGTTGTTCGTGATGACGGCGGCGAACCGGGTGTCCTGCGCGCCGGCCCACAACGACGCCTTGCCGCTGCGCGAGTGCCCGATCACGCCGACCGTGCTGGGGTCGATGTCGGGATCGGTCTCCAGGTAGTCCATCGCCCGGCTGGCGCCCCACGCCCAGGCGCTGATCGCGCGGCCGGCGTCGTCGGGCAGGTCCTGGCCGGACGGGTGGAACAGGTCGATCACGCCGTCGCGGTAGCTGCCGCTGTCGTCGGGGGCGAGATCGTTCGCGTCGATGACGGCGAACGCGTAACCGGCGTCGGTGATCGTCGAGACCGGCGCGTAGCTCGACGACCGGCCGGGATCGTCGCCGACCGATCCGCGGTGGTCGATCATCAGGAAGGTGCCGCGCGGCTGGCCGTCGGTCTGCGGGACGAACAGCCGCAGGTCGAAGCTCCCGGAGCCCTCGGGCCCGGTGACGCCGATCGTGACGGTCTTGCGCACCACGTCGCCGGTGTCGGACGTGGACACGTCGAACGTCTGCTCCGCCGGGAACGGCAGGCTCTGGCCGTACACGTGCTCCCGGAAATCGGCCAGCAATTCCTCGCGACGGACGTACTCCCACGATTCCGGGCCGTCCACCGCCATTCCGTCCTGCAACCGCAGTGGATTGGGGTAGTCGGCCCCGCCGAGCGTGATCGTGGCGTCGGCGAGCACCCCGGTCAGGCCCTCGGCCAGCTCGCCCGCCGGCTCCGACGCGGCCCCGGCCTGGCCGTCGGAAGCGGCTGCGACCTGCGGCACCGCGACCCCACCGGCTGTGAACAGCACCGCCGCGAGCACCACCGCCGGCGCCCCGCGCACGGCGCCGCGGGAGCGGCGGGATCGGTCGGACCGACGGCTCGGAATGTGCATCGATCGTGACCGTACCCGAGGATCGCCGCACCATCGGGTTGTTCTGGATCACCGGAAGGATGACCGAACACGGGATTCGGAACCGACGGCACCGGGAACCGGTGGGATACGGTCCCGCAATTCTCACCGGAAAGGGGGGTGGCGCCCACCCGATAGCATCGCGCCGTGCTCCCCGCGCTGCTGCTCGTCGCCGTCCTCGCGGTCCTCGCCGTCTTCCAGATCGCCCTCGCGCTCGGTGCTCCGCTCGGCCGGTTCACCTTCGGCGGGCGGCACCCGGGGGTGCTCCCGGTGGGGCTGCGCGTCGCGGCGGCGCTCTCGGTCGCCGTCTACGCGCTGATGGGGACGCTCGCCCTGGACCGGGCCGGGGTGATCGCGGTGTACCCGGCAGATGCCTCCCGGATCGGCATGTGGGTGGTGTTCGGTTTCCTCGTCCTCAACACGATCCCGAACGCGATCTCCCCGTCCCGCAGCGAGCGGCTGGTGATGACGCCGCTGCTGATCGTCATGTCCGTCCTCGCGCTGCTGGTCGCGCTCGGCTGACGGTTCTACGCGCCGTCCCGCCAGCCCAGCTCGGGGGCCAGGTGGGTGAGCACGCTCTCGATCACGTGCGCGTTGTAGTCGACCCCCAGCTGGTTGGGCACCGTGAGCAGCACCGTGTCCGCTGCGGCGATCGCCTCGTCCTCGGCCAGCTCCGCGACGAGCTTGTCCGGCTCGCCGGCGTAGGTCCGCCCGAACCGGGCCTCGCCGCCGTCGATGTGACCGACCTGGTCGGTGCTGTGCCGATCACGCCAGAACAGCTGCCGGTCCAGATCGTTGACGATCGGGAAGATGCTGCGGCTCACCGACACCCGGGGCTCACGCCGGTGCCCGGCCGCGGCCCACGCCTCCCGGAAACGCCGGATCTGCTCGGCCTGCAGCTGGTGGAACGGAACGCCGGTGTCCTCGGTGAGCAGGGTCGAACTCATCAGGTTCATGCCCCGCTGGGCCGCCCACTCCGCCGTCGCCCGGCTGCCGGCTCCCCACCAGATCCGGTCCCGCAGGCCCGGCGAGTGCGGCTCGATCCGCAGCAGCCCTGGCGGGTTCGGGAACATCGGCCGGGGGTTCGGCCGGGCGAAACCCTCGCCACCGATCGCCTCGACGAACGCCCGGGTGTGCTCGCGCGCCATGTCCGCGTCCGTCGTGCCCTCGGGCGGCTCGAACCCGAAGTAGCGGAACCCGTCGATCACCTGTTCCGGCGACCCGCGGCTGAGCCCCAGCTGGAGACGGCCACCGGAGATCAGGTCGGCGGCCCCGGCGTCCTCGGCCATGTACAGCGGGTTCTCGTAACGCATGTCGATCACACCGGTGCCGAGCTCGATCCGGCTGGTCCGGGCAGCGGCCGCCGCGAGCAACGGGAACGGGGACGCGAGCTGACGGGCGAAGTGGTGCACCCGGAAGTAGGCGCCGTCGGCGCCGAGCTCCTCCGCGGCCACGGCCAGCTCGATCGACTGCAGCAGCGCGTCCGACGCCGAACGCACCTGCGACTGCATGGACGGGGACCAGTGCCCGAAGGACAGGAACCCAATCTTCTTCATGGTGCAAGTAACCCCGTCACCGGACTCCCCTATTCCGGGACCGGCGCGCGGGGGCTGCCGGCCGGGTCGGGACGGGTGGCGAGCCGACGCCCGGAGCGGGCGGGGGCACCGGCGCCCACGGCGTGGGCGAGGAGAGGATGATCGACGTCGCGGGCTTCCCGAGCCCGTTCAGGTCGTCGATCAGCGGTTCCAGGTCCCGGATGCGCGGTGCGACCACGCGCAGGACGTGGTCCTCGGTGCCGGTGACCCGGTGGTCCTCCAGCACGGTGGGCCGCTCGGCCGCTAGACGGGCGAGGTCCAGTGACTGGCGGCGCCCGGCCGTCGTCACGACGACGAAGGCGTGAACCTCGTGCCCGGCGGCGATCGGATCGACGCGCGCGCTGTACCCGGTGATCACGCCGTTGTGCTCCAGCCGGCGCACCCGGGCCGCTACGGCGGGTGGGCTCATACCGACCGTGCGGCCCAGCTCGCGGTAACCGAGCCGGGCGTCGTCCTGCAGGAGCGCGAGAAGGTGCCGATCGACGGCGTCCAGTTGCGTCATGGACCCGATCCGAGCGCTCGGCCGTCCGAACGGCAAGTTTTTCTCCGCTGGGCCTTCCGAAGTGCCTTCGATGCCGCGGACGCCCTGCCTAACCTTCCGCGTCGTGACGAGGATGGACGGCCGGTGCTGGGCCTTGTTCGTCGTGGTGTCCGTGCTGTGGGGTGTGCCGTACCTTCTCATCGGCGTCCTGCTGCGGGACGGGGTCGGGCCGCTGTCCACGGCGGCCGCACGCGTGCTGTTGGCCCTGGCGGTGCTGCTGCCGCTGGCGTTCCGCGGCCGCCACGCGGCCCCGGTGCGGGGTCGGTGGGGGCGGCTCGCGGTACTCGCTCTCGTCGAGGTCGTGGTCCCGTTCAGCCTGATCCCGCTCGGCGGACAGACCGTCTCGTCGGGCACGTCCGGGGTGCTGATCGCGACGGAACCGCTGTTCGTGCTGGTGGTCGGGCTCGTTCTCGGCACGAGGGCCCGACCCGGTCCCGCCGCGGTGATCGGGATCGTGGTCGGTTTCGCAGGCGTGGTCGTGCTGCTCGGGGTGGAGGGGCCGGGCCCCGGTGTCGGGCTGTTGGTCGCCGCGGCAGCGTTCTATGCGGTGGGCGCGGTTCTGGTGAGCCGCTGGTTCGGCGATCTCCCGGCGATTCCGGTGGTGGCTGCCGTGCTGATGCTCGCCGCCCCGGTGCTGACGGTGACGGCGGTGCTCGTCGAGCCGTTGCCGGCACCGTCCGCGGCAGGATGGGCGGCCCTCGCGGTACTCGGTCTGGTCACGACACCCGGCGGCTTCGTGGCGTTCTTCCGGTTGATCGCCGTCGCAGGTCCCGACCGCGCAGCGCTCATCACCTACGTCGCGCCGGTGGTGGCCGTCGTGGCAGGTGCAGTCGTACTGGCCGAACCGGTCGGTCCGCGGACGGTGGGCGGGACGATCCTGGTACTCGTCGGCGCCTGGCTGGCCACCCGCGTCCCCGCTGCCGCTGAACAGCAGGCGAGCAGGTAGGCCGCCCGGGCCAGGGCCTCGGCGGCCTCAGCCCTGACCCCGCCGGACCCGCAGCAGGTGCGCCGCAGTGAGCGACACCTGACGGTCGGGGTCGGCCGAGAGCGAGTCCAGTACGGCCTCCGCCTCCGGTCCGGGGATGTCGGCCAACGCCGACACCAGCCGCAACCGGGTGGCTCCGGTACGGCCTGCGATCTCGTCGGCGAGCGCCCGGACGACCCCCTCGGCCCGGTCGTACCGGGAGGCGAGGAGCCCGAGCGCGTCGGCCGCCTCCACGTCGTCCCGGCCCTCGACGACCAGCGCGACGAGCGCGGGGAGGGCGTCGGCCCCGCCGAGCGTGCCGCGCACGATCGCCGCCCTGCCCCGCACCACCGGATCCGCGTGCCGGAACGCCTCGGCGACGGCCGCCAGCGCCTGCGGCGAACCGATCTTCATCAGTGCTCCCAGCGCACGGTGCCGCCGGTCGGTGTCCGGCGAGTCCAGGGCGGTGGCGACGACCCGGACGCCGGCGTCCCCGGCGCGGGCGAGCGCCCAGACCAACGCACCCGCGACCGTCGGGTCGGACTCGCCCAGCACCGCCTCCGCCAGCAGCACCGCGTCGCGCTCGTCCTGCCCGGTGAGGGACAGGGCCAGCCGCTGGCGGGACGACGGGTCGTCCACCTCCAGGCCCCGCATCAGGCCGATCGTGCGCAGCACGTCGGACCAGGCTGCCGGGTCGCTCGCCCGGACCCGCTCCAGTCTGCCCAACAGCTCCTCGTCCCTGGCCAGCCGGTCCCTGGTCCGTTCGATCAGGTGCTCGACGATCGCGCCCGGGTCGAACGAGACGCCGTCGAGCACGTCCGCGATGCCCTGCAGGCTCATCCCGAGGGTGCGCAGGCCCTCGACGTGGAAGAGCCGGCGCACGTCGTCCTCGGAGTACCGCCGGTATCCGCCCCCGGTGCGACCGGTCGGCGACACCAGCCCGATCGCGTCGTAGTGGCGCAGCATCCGGGCGCTGATCCCCGAGCGCCGGGAGACCTCTCCGATCAGCACCGCGTGATCACCCCTCGACGAGCGGGGCCCCACGCAACGCGACGACCCGGCGTGCCTCCGCGAGCGCGGCCTCGAACCCCGTCTCGGGATTCTGCATGATCTGTTCCGTGGCGATCGCGTGCGCACGGACCTCCGGATCCGGTGCGGTGGTCGCGCGCTCCACCACCGGTGCCGCCGCCGCACCGAGCATCGCGAACGCCCGACTCAGGCTCCGCCGCACCTCCCGGTCACCGCGGGCGAACTGGGTGGCCAGGGTCTCGGCCAGGTGTGGTTCGCCGCCCTCGGGCACGAGGCCGGCAGCGGCGCGCCAGGCCGTTCGGGCGACCTCGTCGTCGGTGTCGCGCAGGAGCGTGGGCGTGATCGCCTGCCAGGCACGCTCGTCACCGATCTTGGACAGGGTGTGCAGTGCCTGGCTGCGGGCCTGCGGGATCTCCGAGTCGAGCTCCCGCAGCAGCAGCGGCACCGTCGCCGACCGGTCGTGCCGGGTCAGCGCCCACGTCAGCATGTCGCGCACGTAGAAGTCCGGTTCCACGGCACAGCGCTGGACCAACACCTCGACCTGGCGTGGATCCGGGTGGGTTCCCGCGGTGAGCGCGGCCTGCAGGCGCTCCGACGTGGTGCGGGCTTCGGGCTCGGTCATCTCGACCACCTCCGGCACCGATCGAAGACGTTGTCACGGTGTGAAGGTCAAGGGTGCTGATCGGAACGGTGCACCCGGAGCGTCACCGGCTCCCTTCGCGGCAGCTCACGGAACACCTCGCTGTGCGCCTCCGCACCGGGCCGGCCCCGGGACTCCCGGCGGTTGCCGGTCAACCAGCGGGCGACGTCGATGAGCTTCACGTTCGTGTCCTGCGACGAGCGGACCAGCATCTGGAAGGCCGTCTGGTCGTCGACGTCGAACCGTTCCATCAGGATGCCCTTGGCCTGCCCGATGAGGTCGCGCAGTGACCGCCGTGTGAGCAGGTCGGACGCTGCGCGAGCCAGTGAGCTCAGCAGGTCGCGGTCAGGGTGCGAGGGCATGGAGCCTCCGGCCGGCACGAGGTTCGTGCCGCGGTGCGGCAGAGCCGAAGCGGCATGTACGGCGTTCTGCCTTCCGCCGGTGGCTCGGCGGCCAAGGAGGCACATGAACAACGGGTTCGACAAGATCCGACGTCACTGGATGTGGGACCGGTTCCTACTCTCTGAGCGGTCGGCGACCGCATCCGAGGGGCACCCACCGTGTCGAGGCACAAACCTGACCACCGTCCTGATCGGTGTGCCCGGCCCCCTGGCCGCTCGGGCTGCGACTCATGGGCGTTCGCACGGCAGGAACGCCGGCCGGTGTCGTCCCGCGGCGGGATCGCGGTGGTCGCCGAGCAGGCGATGCGTGCGGCGGACGGTGCGTAGCGATGCGGTGATGCCTGCGCGATCGGGGTCGTGGCCGCCGTGATGGACGGGCGTCGTCCATCAGGCTGCGAATGGCGTAGTGGCCGCGCAGGTGTCCCGGATCGAGTTCGGCTCCGCACCGCCGGACCGGCGGGCACGCACTCCGCCGACCGCCACGCGGGTGCGCCTCCTCGGCCGCGGTCAGCCGGCGCCGCGCAGGCGCCGGCTGTACCAGGCGGTCCATCCCACGATCCCGACCAGCACGATCACGGTGAGTGCCTCGGTGAGCCCGACCGCAACCGGGATCGGGAGCAGGTAGACCAGAGGTATCCGGGCGAGTGCCTCGATCAGCAGGCCGACGCCCCAGACCGTGGACAGGAGCCGGTGGGCGCGGCGGGCCGCCGGGCTGGTCGCGTACTCGTGGGCGGCCTGCGCGGCGCGTGCGGGATCGAAGCTCTGCGTCGCGGCCAGGGTGAGTGGGCGGCGCCCGCGGGCCGCCGTCACCAGGAACACCACGCCCACGGCCGCGGTGATGAACGAGGTGCGCAGCAGCAGCGTGCGTGGGTCCCCGGTGAGCAGCGCCAACGTGAGGCCGATACCGCACACCAGCAGCATGATCAGGGCGAACGCGTTGAGGGTCCGGTTGCGCAGCGCGGACCAGGCCACCCGTGTGGCTGCGAGCCCGGAGGCGACGAGCAGCGCCAGCCAGTCGCTGGCACCGAACAGGTGCAGCAGGTAGTAGCCGGCCACCGGGAGCCCGACGTCGAGCAGTAACCCGCGCAGCATGATCAGCGACCCGCCCGCGCGGTCGGTGGTGGGCGGGTCGTCGGCGACGTTCACGGCCGCTGACTCCCCGCGTCGGGGATCCACGACCCGTGGGATCCGGCGAGCACCACCGGGCGCGGTTCGACGCGCGCGACCGGTGGGCCTGCGGCGCCGGTCGCGTCGAGCACCAGCAGTTGGCAGTCCCGCCCGTCCCGGGTCACGGTGTTCGACTCGGCGGGTACAGGTGCGGGGTGGCCCTGCAGACAGGGCCGGAGATCGCTGGTGGTCGTCATGCACACCAGCGTCACGTGTCGATATTGACCTGTCAAGATTGTCATGTCAGTAGTGGAACCCAGGGGCGCGGAGGACCCTTCCGCGCATTCTGTTCGGACTGATCGCTGCACCCTTGCCACCGGGCACGACCTGGCCCGGATGTTCGACGGCGACCTTCGTCGCTGCGCCCTGCAGGCCGGACGCGCCAGCGTGCACCCGAGCTCGCGAAGCTCACCGCTCGCGGCACACAGGACCTACGCCGTCACCGACGAGGGCCGCGACGAGCTGCGTCACTGGATGCTCGCGTCGCCACGGCAGGGGCAAGATCCCGACGAGCACGTCCGCTGATCGTCGCCCACCCGCCCGAGGACGCACCGACCCTGCTCGACCGGACCGCCGACGGACGAGCGGAGCGGGGCCGACCCGCGACCGGCCCCCGAAGCCCCGGGCGGCTCGGTGCTCGGCGCGGACGGCCCGGATGACGACGAGCCGGACGACGGGCCGACGGGCGCAACGGCGGTGCTGCCGTGATCCGGGAATGGTTCTCCATGTTCCTCGGGAACGACTGAGGCCCAACCCGACGGCGTCGGATTGGGCCTCTGACCTGCGTGGGCGATACAGGGATCGGAGCAGTGACCTCGTCGGCGTCAAGGGTGGCGCCGCAGCCGGGCCAGCTCGGCACGCTTTTCCCCGTTGACCGCCGCGGGCCCGTCGCGCCGTTCCCGGTGCAGGGCCTCGACCCAGTTGCGCAGGGCCTCGTGGTTCACCCCGAGCTCGCGAGCCACGTCGCGAGCCGAACGCCCCCGTCGAGAGCCAGCTCTGCGGCGTTGCGGCGGGACTCCTCGAGGCACTTACCTCGACGCCCCATCGCGCGTCCTCCTCCTCGGCTACTGCCAAGTCTGGAGGCGTCCGGCCAGGAGGTGTCACTTCATACCGACACGAGCCAGCCAAACTAGGCCCGGCTCTTCATGAGCGTGGGCGATGATCAGGACCCCGAATCGAAAGTGCCTCATGACCAGGTAAGACAGGGCTTGCTGAAGACCCTGTCGCCGCAGCCGAGGAGACGCTCTCCAGGTGCAGAGCACAAGCAGGCCCACCGGTTGTCGTGACCGCTGATGGGGCGGGGATGGCGTCGCATGTCGCCCAGGTCGCGCTGCTGCTGCGCTCCGCGGTCACCGAAACCTCGTTCCAGACCGCGCCGCACCCCTACCGAGTGGACGCCCCGCGGGCTGCGGCACAGCTTCGCGTCCCTGCTGTCGGACAGCGGCATGACCCTCGACCAGATCGCGGCTCATCGGCCACACGGTCGGCAGCTCGGTCACCGAACTCGTCTACCGCAAGCAGATCCGTCCCGTGATCGACGACGGCGCCACGGCGACGAACGACCTGTTCCCCGGGGGAAGAGCGATAGTCAGGCAGTTCGACAGGCAGCACACCCGAGAACGACGAAAACCCCTGGCCACATCCGGCTCGTCGAGCCTGCGACCAGGGGTTTTGACTGTGGGCGATACTGGGATCGAACCAGTGACCTCTTCGGTGTGAACGAAGCGCTCTCCCCCTGAGCTAATCGCCCTCAGCGGTGTCTCGTACTTTACACAGCCGCATCCCAGCCCCCCACGGGGGGTCGGTAGTGATCACCGCACCTCGGGCACGACGTCCGGCGGCGGCGCGGCCGGGGGCGGCGGCGCCATCATCGGCTTGAACGGTGACTCCAGCCAGGCCCAGTCGATCCCGACCCACCCGCCGACGGTGTCGAACACTCCGACCAGCCAGGCACACACGGCGACGAGGCCCAGGATCAGTGTCATCACCAGCAACTGGACCGGCCGGGCCCGCCGGTGCATCCAGGCCACCCAGGCGTCGTATCGGACGCGGACCCAGTGCAGCAGACGCTTCGCCCACCTGAACTCGGCGGCGAGCACGCCGAGGCCGAGGAAGATGATCGCCCAGCCGGGGCCGGGCGCCGGGAGCGCGATGATCCCGAGGATCACGATCGCGGTGCCGAGCACGCCCGCGGTGATCCGGTAGCTCAGGTCGAGCACCGGTCTGCCGGCGACCTCCGCCCGGAAGGCCCGATAGCGGACCTTCGTCCGCCGGAACCACCTGCGGATTCCGGTGTAGCGGCGGCGCGGCCGCGGCCCCGCCGCCGGGACCCCGGTGTCGTTCTGCTCCGTCGTACTCAGGTCCCCACCTGCCCGGCCGCGACTGACATGTGATCCGGAAGGGGAACCCCTTCCGTGCTCCGGCGAGACGGCGCACGTCCTGCACGCCGCTCCGTCGACCGATGCTACTGACAACGGTCCTCCGGCCCCCGACCGGATGACGAAGGTCCCGACGGTCGTCCGTCGACCTCGCGCCACTGCGCGAGGTGCCGGACGCACCGGACCGGCCCACCCCGGGGCGACGACGTCCGCGGCCGGGCCCCGTGCGCGCGGATCCGTGGCGCCGACGGTGACGGCCGCCGCCCGAACCGGTTGCGGAGCTCACCCGGTGCGGTCGACTCCCCGGCCACGATCCGTTGCCCGGACGGGCAGCGTCGGCACCGTCGCGGCGAGCCGGCCGCGGCGCACGGCACGGGCGCCGGACAACCCGGGGGGCCGGGATCCCGAGGGATCCGGACTCCGGCGAGAGTAGTCGCGACCCGCCGTCGGCCTCACACGCCAGGACGGCGGAGGGCCCGTTCAGCCGTGTCCACGCAGCGGGGAGTTACACCGGTGTGACTCGATCGGGCGTCATCCCGTGGTGATCCACGTTGATGCGCGCCGGACCCGTCACCCCGAGGGTCGCTTGCTCGTTCTCCCGACTGACGCCCCACGCAACGCCCCACGAAAGAGGATGACCGATGCGCGACGAGTCCAAGACGATCCGGGCGACGGCCATGTTCGAGCTCATCGCTCCGGACGCGCCGGTCGTGCCCGTGAAGGTCGAACTGTCCTACACGAGCCGCGACCCCTACGCCGTCCAGGCCTCGTTCCGGACCGGACACGACACCACCGTGGACTGGGTCTTCGCCCGCGACCTGCTCGCCGACGGCCTGGTCGACTCGGCCGGCACCGGTGACGTGCGGGTGCAGCCCATGAGTGACGACCCGACCCGGATCGAGCTCGAGCTCACCTCGCCGTCCGGGCACGCGTTGTTCACCACCGCGGCGCAGACCCTCTCGGAGTTCCTGCAGGCGACCTACGACGCCGTCCCGGCCGCCGCCGAGTACTCGTGGCTCGACTTCGACGCCGCGCTCGCGGACCTGCTCGACACGACCGCCCGGGACTGATCGACGCACCCCGGCACCGGGCGGAGCCGAGCTCCGCGCCTGAGAGGACATCCGGTGCCGGAGAGGGGGCGGACGCCTCCTCGGGGCGGGTGCTAGTGTTCTCTCACCGCACCGTGGACCGGTTCCGGCCGGAGATGCGGTGCTCGTGCGGACGTAGCGCAGCTGGTAGCGCATCACCTTGCCAAGGTGAGGGTCGCGGGTTCGAGTCCCGTCGTCCGCTCGGAGGAAGTCACTCCACGATTCCGGCGGAGTGGCCGAGTGGCTGAGGCAAGGGCCTGCAAAGCCCTGTACGCGGGTTCGATTCCCGCCTCCGCCTCGCGCGATTAGCTCAGCGGGAGAGCACTACCTTGACACGGTAGGGGTCACTGGTTCAATCCCAGTATCGCGCACCATCGAAGTCCCCGGGCCCCACGGTCCGGGGACTTCGTCGTTCCCGGACCCGGCACGACGATCTTGACCCACCCCCCTCGCAGGCCAGCACGGACCGTGCGCTAGTGTTCTCTCCAACGCACCGGGGAACGGTGCGATGCGGACGTAGCGCAGCTGGTAGCGCATCACCTTGCCAAGGTGAGGGTCGCGGGTTCGAGTCCCGTCGTCCGCTCGGCCGGTCTCGGAACGAGTCGGGAATCCGGCGGCGTGGCCGAGTGGCTTAGGCAAGGGCCTGCAAAGCCCTGTACGCGGGTTCGATTCCCGCCGCCGCCTCGCGCGATTAGCTCAGCGGGAGAGCACTACCTTGACACGGTAGGGGTCACTGGTTCAATCCCAGTATCGCGCACCACCAGGGAGAACCCCCTGATCGACACGGTCGGTCAGGGGGTTCTCGCATGTTCGGGGTCACCGCTCCGCAGGCCGCTTGACACCGCCGGACCGGCCGGTGACTATGCGCTTAGTAAGCGGCTGTGACGCGGGACACGACGACGTGAACGGAGGACACCGATGGAGGTGTCGTGCGCCTTCCCGACGAGCCTGAGCTCGCCGGACGACATCGCGCTGGCGGAGGAGCTGGGATACGACCGGGCCTGGGTCTACGACACCCCGCAGCAGAGCCCGGACGTGTGGATGACCCTGGCGCTGGCCGCCGAGCGGACCGGGCGGATCGGGCTCGGCCCCGGCGTCCTGGTCCCGAGCCTGCGACACCCCATGGTGAACGCGGCAGCCACCGCCACGCTCGCCGCTCTCGCCCCCGGCCGGGTGGCGGTCTCGTTCGGCACCGGGTTCACCGGTCGGCGCGCGATGGGCTACCGGGCGATCACGTGGGCCTTCATGGACGCCTACATCCGTGCCTTCCGCGGCCTGCTCCGCGGCGAGGTCGTCGAATGGGAGGGCGCCCGGATGCAGATGCTGCACCCCGACGGCCACTCCCCCGCCCGCCCGGTCGACGTCCCGGTGCTCGTCGGCGCACTCGGCCCCAAGGGTGACGCGGTCGCTCGCGAGCTCGGCGACGGCCTGTACGCCACGCTGCAGGCCCCGGAGTTCATGAAGGACCACCCGTGGGCGGCGTTCCTGGTGTGGGGCACCGTGCTGGACGACGACGAGCCGGTCGACACCGAACGCGTCCGCGCCGCGGGCGGCCCCGGCTGGGCGCTCGCCTACCACGGCGCCTACGAGTTCGGCGGACCCGACGCGGTCCGCGCGCTTCCCGGCGGCGACGCCTGGATGGCGACCGTCGAGCGGAGGGCGGAGGACGAGCGGCACCTGGCGGTGCACGCGGGCCACTGCGTCGAACTCAACGACGCCGATCGCGCCGCCTGGACCGCGGGCGGGCACGCGCTGCTGCGCGACGCGACCATCAGCGGTACCCGGGACGAGGTCCGGCGCAAGATCGAGGAGCTCGGGGCCCGGGGCGTCACCGAGATCGTCTTCCAGCCCTGTGGCCCGGACACCCGCACCGAGCTGGAGCGGTTCCTCGACGCGGCCCGCGCCGTCGCGACCGTCTAAACCGACCCCTCGGCCGGGTCTCAGCCCGCCGGCGGGCCGGGCACCGCGGAGACCATGCTCACCGCGAGATCGGCGTAGAACCGGCCGAGTTGTTCCGGCGAGTCCGGGCCGTCCGGCCGGTACCACCGGACGAGATCGACCCCCAGCGAGAGCAGGGCCCGCACCACCCGGCCGGCGTCGACCGGGGCGAACTCGCCCCGGTCGACGCCCTCGGTGATCACCGAGCGGAACAGCTCCGGGAACTCCCGGCGGATCGTGACGATCTCGTCGAGATGCTCGGGGCTCAACGCCGACAGCTCGTACTGGCACACCCGCGCCGCCACGTGGTGGCGAGCGTGCCAGGCGACGAACCGCGACATGACCGCCCGCAACCGGGCCGGCGGGCCGTCGGGCCTCGCCGTCTCCCCGGGCACCGCGAGGGCCTCCAGGGCCCGCAGGTGGCCGCGCCGGGTGATCTCGAACAGCACGTCCTCCTTGGAGCGGAAATGCACGTAGAGCGCCGCCGGGCTCAGCCCCGCGCCGGTGGAGACGTCCCGGGTGGTCGTACCGGTGAAACCCCGCTTCGCGAAACAGTGCACGGCCGAGGTGAGCAGCGTCCGAGCGACCGGCGCGAGATCGTCGCCCCACAGCTCCGTCACCGGATCCACGACGTCACGCGTCATGCCACTCCCTCCACCGCACCTGAACAGCATGTTCCTTGACACATCTCACAGCCCCACTGACTATGCGCTTAGTCATCTGCGCTCGTCGCCGCCGGAGGAACCCCATGACCCGTGAGATCACGACCATCGTCAGCGGCCTGACCTACACCGAATGCCCCCGCTGGCACGACGACCGCCTGTGGTTCGTCGATTTCTACACCCACCGCGTGCTATCGGTCGCCGAGGACGGCAGTGACCAACGCCTCGAGGCCGAGGTGCCGCAACAGCCCTCCGGGATCGGCTGGTTGCCCGACGGGCGGCTGCTCGTGGTCTCCATGCGCGACGCGCGGGTGCTCCGCCGCGAGCACGACGGCACCCTGGTCACCCACGCCGACGTCTCGGCGCACACCGGTGGACACCTCAACGACATGGTCGTCGACGCCCAGGGACGTGCCTACGCGGGCAACTTCGGGTTCGACCTGATGGGTGGTGCGCCGCTGCAGACCGCATCGCTGGTGCGGGTCGATCCGGACGGTTCGGTCGCCGTCGTCGCCGACGACCTGTGGTTCCCCAACGGCAGCGTGATCACCGACGACGGCACCCTGCTGGTCGGCGAGACGTTCGGCAACCGGATCACCGCGTTCGACATCGCCGCGGACGGTTCCCTGACCGACCGGCGGGTGTGGGCGTCGTTCGGCGAGCTGCCGGACCGCGACGTCGAGAAGGCACTCGGCCAGATCTCGGTCGCACCGGACGGTTGCGGCCTGGACGCCGAGGGGGCCCTGTGGGTCGCGGATGCGCTCAACGCCCGGCTGATCCGGGTCCGCGAGGGCGGCGAGATCGTCGACTCGATCGACACCGGGACCGGTGTGTTCGCCTGCATGCTGGGCGGAGCCGACGGCAGGACCCTGTTCGCCAGCGTCGCGCCGGACTTCCACGAGCAGGCCCGCCGCACCGCCCGCGAGGCCGCCGTGATCGCGGTGCGGGTGGACGTCGGGCACGGCGGAACCCCCTGAGCTGCTGTGTCGGGGGGGGGGGCGGGCGGCCGCGCGGCCCCCCCCCGGCGAGGGCTGGGGGGGGGCCGCCGCGCGGACCGGCC
>NZ_JBFAON010000006.1:0-195567 GCF_040659795.1 Pseudonocardia sp. NPDC049635 | reverse complement strand
ATTTCTTCTTTGTTGTCCTGTGTCCTCACCTCCCTCCCGGCCCGCGCCCCCCGCCCCCCCCCCACGACACCCGTGTGCGCTAGGGTTGCCCCGCAGATCGCGCCGGTGACGGTGCGGGTGCGGACGTAGCGCAGCTGGTAGCGCATCACCTTGCCAAGGTGAGGGTCGCGGGTTCGAGTCCCGTCGTCCGCTCGGGACTCGGCCCCTCAGGGGCGCCATCCGTTGCGGTGCCGCGCGAACCCGCCCTCGGAGGCGATCACCTGACCGGTGATCCAGTACGCCTCGTCGGTGCACAGCCAGGCGATCAGCCGGGCCGGGTCGTCCGGCTCCCCGAAGCGGCCGAACGGGAACATCTCCGCCATCGCGCGGAACGCCTCCGGCCCCAGGTAGCCGGTGTCGACCGGCCCCGGATTGACCGTGTTGACCCGGATCCGCCGGTCCGCCAGCTGATCGGCCAGGGTGAGCGTGATCCCGGCGACGGCGGCCTTCGCGGCCGCGTAGGCGACCTCACCGGGCATCGGGCCCTCCGCCTGACCGGAGGTCAGGAGCACGATCGCCGCGCCGGGGCGGTCGTCGTCGTGGGTGTTCGCGTACGCCTGGGCGAGCAGTATCGACGCCCGGGCGTCGACCGCCCAGTGCCGGTCCAGCTCCTCCCCCAGTTCCCCGAGCGGGCCGTCCGAACCGGACAGCGCCTGGTTCGCGACCAGCAGGTCCAGCGGGCCGGCGAGCCGGCGGGCGGTCTCGACGAGCTGCTGTGGGCCCGCCGGGTCGGCGAGGTCGGCGTGCACGTCGGCGACGATCGCGCCCTCGGCGGCCAGATGGCCGCGCACCTGTGCCACGGCGGCGGTGACGTCGTCGGCGCCCCACTCCTGGGTCGCGTCGTGCGGCGCGAAGTGGTGCACGACGACGCTCGCACCGTAGGCGGCGAACCGGCACGCCGTGGCGTGCCCGATCCCGCCGCGCCGCCCGGCGCCGGTGACGAGCGCGGTCCGGCCGCGCAGGGGCATCG
Organism: Pseudonocardia sp. NPDC049635; assembly: GCF_040659795.1. Taxonomy (NCBI): domain Bacteria; kingdom Bacillati; phylum Actinomycetota; class Actinomycetes; order Pseudonocardiales; family Pseudonocardiaceae; genus Pseudonocardia; species Pseudonocardia sp. NPDC049635. The sequence continues at coordinate 194,558 of NZ_JBFAON010000006.1, read as the reverse complement.
GATCCCGCCGCAGGCTGTTCACCGCACCGGCATACCGGACGGCGCGGGCCACGTGCGACCCGATTTCACCCGCGGGACCGGTGCGCGGGCCGCTCGGTCCCCCGGGCGGGCGCCGGGCCGCCCGTCGTCACTGCGCCCGCGGCGCAGCCGCGTCACTGCGCCCGCGGCGCGGCGCCGTCAGAGCCACCGGGGCAGCTCCGGCAGGTCCGGCCGGGCCGGGCCGCGCCCGACCAACCAGGCCGCGGCCATCGCCACCGGCAGCTCCACCTTCTGCCGGTCGCCCTTGCCCGGAAGCTCGTGCAACGTCCGCGGGGTGCGCAGCACCACGGGCGGGCCGGTGCGCGAGGAACGCCAGGTCACCACGTCCTCGATCAGCGCGACCAGGAAGTCGGCCGGCAGGTCGGTGAACCGGACCCCGGCGTCGAGGTCGACCGCGTGGATGCAGGTCTCCCGGGCGCGCAGCCAGATCGTCTCCGCGGCCCGCACCGTGCGCCCCTGGGCCGTCACCACCGGTGCGGTCCAGGCGAGTGCCGGCATCGCGTCCATCGCCACCGCCAGCCGCTGCGCGGTGTCGCGGACCCGTTCCCGCAGATCCGGCCGCAGCGCCCCGGACTCGATCTCCGCGGCACGCTGCTCGGCGGAGGCGTACATCGGGTTCTCGACCCCGGTCCGGGCCCAGTCCAGCAGCCGGCCGAGCGCCTCGGCGTTCGACGCGACGTGGGCGAGCAGGTGTCTCCTGCTCCAGCCGGGCAGCGCGCACGGCAGGTCCAGCGCCGCGTCGTCGAGGGTGTCCACGGCGTCGAGCAGCAGCCGGGTCCCGGCGTCGGCCCAGGTGCGCGCGGCGGAGGTGGTCGCCGCCGTCACGCCGGCACCGAGGCGGGCGCGGCGACCGCGTTGCGCTGCGCCCCGAGACCCTCGACGGCGGTCTCGAGCACCGCACCGTCGGTGAGGTAGCGGCGCGGATCGCGGGCGTGCCCGACGCCACCCGGTGTGCCGGTGGCGATCACGTCACCCGGGTTGAGGGTGACGATGGTGGAGATGTAGGCGATCAGTGCGACCGGGTCGAACACCAGGTCGGAGGTGTCGGCCCGCTGGACGGTCTCGCCGTCGACGGCGCAGCTCAGGTCGAGCGCCGGGCGGACCCCGCCGGGCAGCTCGTCCGGGGTGACCAGCTGCGGGCCGAGCGGCGTCGTGGCTTCGAACGTCTTGCCCTGCAGCCACTGCACCGAGCGGTACTGCCAGTCCCGCATGGTCACGTCGTTGAGCACGGCGAATCCGGCGATGGCCGCCGCCGCCTCGGCCTCCGACGCCCGGCGGGTCCGCCGGCCGACGACGACCGCCAGCTCGGCCTCCCAGTCGACGCTCGACGACACGACGTCGAGCTCGATCACGTCGTTCGGGCCGATCAGCGCCTCGGGGAACTTCGCGAACAGCGTCGGGTGCTCGGGAAGCTCCCGGCCCATCTCCAGGATGTGCGAGCGGTAGTTCAGCCCGACGCAGAAGATCTTGCCGGGGTTCGGGACGACCGGGGCCAGGTCGGCGCCTGCCAGGTCGTGCCGCGGCCCGTCGGCCGAGGCGGCGCGTGCCTCCCACGTCGGGTCGGCGAGCAGGGCACCGAGGTCGGGGGCGCCGATCTCGACGGCCGTGTCACCGTCGATCCGGGCCGCCCGGTTGCCGGCGGGGGTCCGCAGGGTGGTCAGTCGCATGCTGTGTTCCTCTTTCTTCTCTGGTGGAGTTCAGGGGTTGTCGAGCTGGACGCGATCGAGGTGCAGACGTTCGAGGATCGGCGCGTCGCTGAACCGGAACAGGTCCAGTCCGGTCGCGGCGGTCACGGTGAGCGGTGCCCAGGACGGGACCGTCACCAGGTCGCCCCGGTGCACCGGCCACTCGCGGTCACCGACCCGCACGGTCGCCTCGCCGTCGAACACCTGCCAGACCGACGAGCCGACCTCGCGACGGGTCGCCGTCCGGGTGCCGGGGAGCAGCCGGTGCATCTCGGCGCGGATGGTGGGGAGCACGTCGCCGCCGGTGACCGGGTTGCTGAACCGCACGGCGGCGTGGCCGGGCTCCAGCACCCCGGGGCGGCCCTCGTCGGAGAGCGCCAGCTGCTCGCGCAACGCGGCGTCGGTGTGCTCCCACCGGTAGGCGGCGATCGGTGAGCACCGGGTCTCCCCGGTGACACCGACCGGCCGCAGGCCGGGGTGGGACCACAACCGCTCGGAGCGGGAGCGCGCCGGTGCCGACCGGTCGGGAACCTCCTCCGGGCCGTCCTCGAAGAAGCCGGAGCCCATGTGGTGGGCGAACGGGATGTCCAGCCCGTCCAGCCAGGCCATCGGCGCGTCCGACCGGTTGTGGTGGCCGTGGAAGCGCCAGCCGGGGGTGAGCAGGAAGTCGCCGCGGCGCATCGCGACCGGGTCGTCGTCGACGACGGTCCAGACACCCTCGCCCTCGACGACGAACCGGAACGCGTTCTGCGCGTGCCGGTGCACCGGGGCGTCCTCGCGGGGGTTCAGGTACTGGATCGCCGCCCACAACGTCGGGGTCGCGAACGGGGCGCCGCCCAGGCCGGGATTGGCGAGCGCGATCGCACGCCGTTCACCGCCCCGGCCGACCGGGACGAGATCACCGGAGCGTTCGGCCAGCTGCAGCAGCTCCGACCAGCACCACCGGTGCGGCACCGCCCGCGGCCGCGGCGACGGCGGCATCAGGTCACCGATCTCGGTCCACAGCGGGACCAGCGACTGCCGCTCGAAACCCCGGTAGAGCTCGGAGAGTGCGGGGCCGGGTTCGGGCTGGCCGGGTCCGCCGGTGGCACGCAGGGACACCGGCGAGGCATGGACGGTCATGCAGGGACTCCTTCCGGGCGGGACTCGCCCACCGGACGGCGGATCATCAGGAGGACGGCCCCGGCCGCCGCGGCGGCGAGGGCGAAGATCAGGAAGTTCGCGGCGACACCCATGCCCGCGGCCAGCAGCAGGCCACCGACCTGGGGAGCGGCGACGGCGCCGATCCGGCCGATCCCGAGCGCGACACCCAGCGCCGAGCCACGCATCGCGGCCGGGTACCGGCTCGCGACCATCGCGATGATCAGGCACTGCGTACCGTGGGTGCCGATCCCGGCGAGGACCAGTGCGAGATAGGACAGCACCGTTCCCGGGCCGGTCAGCAGCACCAGCAGCCCTCCGGCCGCGAGCGTGCAGGAGCCGATCGCGGTGTTCGCCGCCCCGAACCGCACCGCGGCGGCCGCGGCCAGCACCGACCCGGCGACCGCACCGAGGTTGAGCGCGAGCAGGAAGCCCAGCGCCGGTCCGAGCTCGAAGCCGGCGGTCCGCATCAGCTGGGGCAGCCAGGTGCCCAGCCCGTACCAGGTGAACAGGGTGGCGGCGGTGGCCAGCGCGAACAGCACGGTCGGGCGCAGGTAGGGCCCGCGGACCAGCTCGCGCGGTCCGGCCGCGGTCACGGTCCGCGCCGTGGGCCCGGGTTCCGGTTCGCGTGGTACGCGGTAGCGGGCCTCGATGATCTCGGCCTCCGCGGTGCGGCCCCGGCCGCGCAGCCACGCCGGGGACTCGGGCAGCCGGGCCATGCAGACCGGGACGACCAGCACCAGTGCGAGCAGGGCGATCCAGAACATCGGCCGCCAGCCGCCGACCGGGAGCACACCGATCCCGACGAGCGCGGCGATCGACCCTCCGATCGGGATGCCGGACATCATCAGGGTCGCGACCATCGGCCGGTAGCGCGCCGGGACGAACTCCGCACCGAGGGCGCTGGCCGCCGGGACGAGCCCGCCGAGCCCGAGGCCGGCCAGCAGCCGGAAGGTCCCGAACATGGCGGGCCCGGTCGCCAGTCCGCAGAACGCCGTGCACACCGAGAACAGCACGGTGCAGGCCAGGATGGTCCGCCGCCGGCCGAGCCGGTCGGTGAGGAAACCGGCCGCGAGGGCACCGAGCAGCATCCCGACGAACGCCATGCTCCCGATGAGGCCTGCGAGGCCGGGGTCCATGCCCCACCCCGGCTCCTCCAGGAGTGCGGGTAGCACGGTCCCGTAGACGATCAGGTCGTAACCGTCGAAGACGATCAGAAGCCAGCAGAGCAGCGTCACCGTGGCCGCCGCCCCTTGCCGAGACGTCACTGTCATGTCCCGGACGGTATGGGGATTCTGTAGAGCAGGCGATAGAATTCTGACATGAAGAATCGTCCGGCGTACGGGATCGACTCGGTCGATCACGCGCTGCGCCTCGCCACCCTGCTCAAACAGGAGGGCCCGCTGCGGGTCATGGAGGCCGCCGAGCACCTCGGCGTGGCTCGGTCCACCGCGCACCGGCTGCTCGCGATGCTGGTCTACCGCGACTTCGCCGAGCAGGACGACGACCGTCGCTACGTGGCCGGTCCCGCGTTGCGTCACCCGTCGTCGCCGGAGCCGGTCGCCGACCTGCGCCGGATCGCCGAACCGCACCTGCGCGAGCTGACCGCGCGGACCGGGGAGACGACCAGCGTGACCGTGACCGTCGGGCACCGGACCCGGTTCGTGGCGACCGTGGAGTGCACCCAGGTGCTACGCGTCGGGGACCGCGCCGGGCGAGTGCTCCCGGCCCATCTCGCCTCCGGCGGGAAGGCCGTGCTCGCCACACTGCCCGAGGAGGAGGTCCGGGCCCGCCTGGCCGAGCCGGACGCGGCCGAGACCGGTCCGGTCGACGTCGAGGCGCTGCTGCGCGAGCTGCGCCGGTGCCGCCGCCGCGGCTACGCGCTGAACGACCAGGCCACCGAGTCCGGGGTGACCGCGATCGGGCGGGCCGTGGACGGCCCGCCCGGGGCCGTCCCGGCCGCCGTCGCGATCGCCATGCCGACGGTGCGGTTCCGGCGGGACCGGATGGCCGAGCTCGGCGGCGCGCTGGCGAGCGCGACCGACCGGATCGGCACCGAGTGGGCCGCGGAGACGGCCGAGTACCGGGGCCGGTGACCGGGGTGCGACCCGGAGCCGGGAATCTCCTGCAAACCGGAACCGTTATCGTTTGTGGCCGCGACAGCAGGCGTCGACACAGGAGGAACCCCGTGAAGCCCGACATCCACCCCCAGTACGGACCGGTCGTGTACCAGGACATGTCGACCGGTGACCGGTTCCTGACCCGGTCCACAGAGACCTCCCGGGAGAGCGTCGAGTGGTCCGACGGCAACACCTACCCGCTGGTCCGGGTCGACATCACCTCGGCGTCGCACCCGTTCTGGACCGGCAACACCCGGGTGCTCGACGCCGCCGGGCAGGTGGAGAAGTTCCGCCGCCGGTTCGGCGAGCGCAAGCGCTGACCATCGGGCGGGCGGCCGCGGGGCTCCGCGACCGCCCGCCCTTGAGCCCGGTCTCGCACCGGGTGGTCCGGCCCGGATCAGCCTGCGCGACTGATCTCGGTCATCTCCGCGCGCGGGATCACCTTGATCCGCTCGCGACCGCGGGCCTCGCCCAGCCCTCGCTCGTGCTTGTCCAGGGCGAGCCAGCCGTCCCAGGTCGTGAACGGGACCCCCCGTCCTTCCAGCAGCGCGTCGACGGCCTCCGGGTCGCGCTGCGGGGCGCGGCGCAGCCCGGCGGCGTCGGCGAGCAGGCTGCCGACGGTCTCCGAGGCACAGCCCTTGGTGTGCCCGATCAGCCCGACCGGGCCGCGCTTGATCCACCCGACGGCGTAGACACCGGGGAGGCCCGCCACCCGGCCCGCCTCGTGCGGAACGACCCCGCGCGCCGCGTCGAAGGGCAGCCCGGCGAGCGGCGAGCCCGTGTAGCCGACGGCCCGGTACACCGCACCGACCGGGTACTCGGTGTACACCCCGGTACCGCGCACCGAGCCGTTGCCGGTGTACTCGGTGCGCTCGACCCGCAGCCCCTCCACCCGGTCGGTGCCGAGCACCCGGTCCGGGCGGGCGAAGAAGTGCAGGTGCACCCGGCGCGGATCACCGCGGCGGTCGCGGATGGCCCACTCCTGGAGAATCTTGACCACCATCTGGACGTGCTTGGTGGCCCGGATGTCGGCCATCGACCCGTCGTCGAACTCGACGTCCTCGGGGTCGACGATCACCTCGAGGCCGGGCACGTGGTCGAGCTCGCGCAGCTCCATCGGGCTGAACCGGGCCTGCGCGAGACCGCGTCGGGCGAACACGTGGACGTCGGTCGCCGGGTTCGCGGCGAGACCCGCGTGCACCGAGTCCGGTATCTCGGTGGTGAGCATGTCGTCGGTGGACTTGGCGAGCACCCTGGCGACGTCGAGCGCGACGTTGCCGGCGCCGATGACGGCCACCGACTGCGCATCGAGGGTCCACTCGCGGCCGACGTCGGGGTGGCCGTCGTACCACTGCACGAACTCGGCGGCACCGTGGCTGCCGGGCAGGTCGATACCCGGGATGTCCAGGTCACGATCGCGCTCGCATCCGGTCGCCACGATCACCGCGTCGTAGTGCTCGCGCAGGTCGTCCAGCGTCAGATCGGTGCCGTAGTGCACGTTGCCGAACAGCCGGACCGCCGGATTGTCCAGCACCCGGTGCAGGGCGTGCACGATCTGTTTGATCCGCGGGTGGTCGGGCGCGACGCCGTAGCGCACCAGGCCGAACGGTGCGGGCAGCTTCTCGAACAGGTCCACCGCCACCTCGGCGTCGGACTTGACCAGGGTGTCGGCGGCGTAGATCCCGGCCGGGCCGGCACCCACCACCGCGACGCGCAGCGCGTTCATCGTTCTCCTCGGGTCGACGACCCCCGAGCGTAGATGAAGGTAAGCCTTACCTTATTATGAGATAGCCGACATCGAGGTGCTGATCACCACGGTCGATGCGGGCTAGCCGAGCACCGTGCGCGGCAGCAGGTCCGGGAAGTGCCCGCCGATCCGCTCCGAGTGCCGACGCCACTCACGCGGGTACCCGAGCGAGACCTCGACGAACGGGACGCCGTCGACGGTCACCGTCCGCGGGATGTGCAGGTGACCGTGCACGACGGCCAGCGCCCGGTAGCGCCGGTGCCAGTCCGCGGTCGCCGTGGTCCCGCACCACAGCGCGAACTCCGGATGGTGCAGCACGTCGCAGGGTTCGCGGACCAGCGGCCAGTGGTTGACCAGCACCGTGGGCAGGGCGTCGTCGATCCCGTCGAGCCGGGCCGTCGTGGCCGCCACCCGGGCGACGCTCCACGCCTCCCGCGTCGGGTACGGGTCCGGGTGCATCAGGTGCTCGTCGGTGCACACCACCCCGGCCGCGTAGGCCACCGCGAGACCTTCCGCCGAGGTGGAGGTCCCGGCGGGCAGGAACGAATAGTCGTAGGGCACGAACAGCGGGGCGACCACCGCCGGTCCGCCCGGCCCGTCCCACACCGGGTACGCGTCCTCCGGGGTGTGCACGCCGATCTCGCGGCAACGGCGGACCAGCTCGTCGTACCGGGCGACGCCGGCCAGCTGTTCGACCTCCTCCGCACGGGCGTTCTTGGCGCGGGTCCAGAGCTCGTGGTTGCCGGGCGTCCAGAGCACCGCGTCGAACCGCTCGCGCAGCGCCGCCAGGGTGCCGACGACTCCCTCGATGCGTTCGTCGACGTCACCGGCGACGATCAGCCAGTCGTCGGGATGGGCCGGGGTGAGCGCGTCGGCGATCGTCCGGTTCTCGGCGTGCCGGACGTGCAGATCGCTCACCGCGAGCAGACGCGGACCGTTGTGGGCTGGCACGACACCAGTAGTACCCGGCGCAGGCCACCGGACCGGACAGGGATGGCCGAAAGTTCCTTACCGCCAGTAGCTTACCGGCAGTAGCCTCGACGTCGAGCTGCGACGACGAGGACACGACCGAGGAGGTCACCATGGCGGGATCGCGCGGGGCGCGGCGCTGGATCCGATGGGTGCTGCGGCACGGGGCGGTACGGCGGGAGGTCACCCGGCAGGCGGCCAAGGGCGACCTGGGCGCCCGGATGATCATCGACGCGGACGCGGTACGGGACCCGTACCCGCACTACGAGGCCCTCCGGGCGCAGGGCCGTCTCGTGCGCTCCGCGCTGAGCTGGACCACCGTCGACCACGAGATCACCACCGAGGTGCTGCGCAGCCCCGACTTCTGCGTCGGGATGCGGATGCCGGAGAACACCCCCGGCCTGCTCAATGCGGCGCTGCGGGCGGGCGGCCGCTGGCCGCTGGGGCCCGCCGAGCCGCCGTCGCTGCTCTCGATCGACCCGCCCGACCACAACCGGATCCGCAAGCTGGTCGCCCGCTCGTTCAGCGCGAAGGCGATCACCCGGTTGCGCGGCCGCACCGAGGAGGTCGCCACCGCCCTGCTCGACGACATGGACGCCCGCGGCACGGCACGCTCCGGTGGGTTGCGGCGGGCCGACGTCGTCGCGCAGTACGCCTCGCTGCTGCCCGCCACCGTGATCGCCGAGATGCTCGGGGCGCCGCTGTCGATGCGCGAGGACTTCCTGCGCTGGGGCGAGGGCGGCGCCTACTCCCTCGACATGGGCCTGACCTACCCGATGTTCCGGCGCTCGGAGCGCGACATCGACGCGCTGGCCGACTGGATGGACGGGCACTTCGAGCACCTGCGCCGCAACCCCAACGACAGCATCCTGTCCTCACTGGTCCAGGCCTACGACGACGAGGAGGGCCGGCTCACCCACGACGAGCTGCTGTCGCTGGCGATGCTGCTGCTCGCCGCCGGGTTCGAGACCACCGTCAACCTGATCGGCAACGGCACCCGGCTGCTGCTGACCCACCCCGACCAGCTGGAACGGCTGCGCGCCGATCCCTCCCTCTGGCCCAATGCCGTCGACGAGATCCTGCGCTTCGACTCCCCGGTGCAACGCACCGGCCGGGTCGCCGCGCGGGACACCGAGGTCTGCGGCTTCCCGATCAGGCGGGGTGCGCTGGTGCTGACCCAGCTCGGCGGAGCCAACCGGGACCCGGCGGTGTTCACCGACCCCGGGCGGTTCGACGTCGGCCGGGAGAACGCGGACCGGCACGTCGCGTTCAGCCAGGGCATCCACTACTGCCTGGGTGCGGCGCTGGCCAAGATGGAGGGCGAGGTCGGCCTGCGGGCGCTGTTCGACCGTTACCCGGACCTGCAGAGCGACGGGCCCGCGGAGCTGCGCGGGACCAGGGTGCTGCGCGGCTACCGCAGCCTGCCGGTCCGGCTGGGCGAGACCAGGACCGGCGTGGGGGAGCCGGTCGGCTGAACCCGGCTCAGGCCCGGGTGGACGCGCTCGTCACGCTCGTCGTGACCAGGCTGATGATCGCCATGCCGATCACCAGGTGGATGACCCCGGTGGCGATCCGGACGGTGAGCGGCTCGGTCGAGAACGCCAGCGGGTAGACCGTCGCCACCGCGGTGAGCAGGCCCGCGATCCAGCCGAAGTAGGCCATCGGGCTGGGCACCGCGATCAGCAGGAGCTGCGCGAGCCCGGTCGCCGCCAGCGCGGCGAGCGCGGCCACGACGGCGAGCTGGACCGCGGCGTCCCAGCCGCCGATCGCGTCGCCCTCGATCGGCGCCAGGTACGGGATCTGCAGCAGCACCCGGACGATCAGGAACCCGACCATCGCGATCAGCGCGGCGATCACCGCGGTCGCGACACCACCGGCCCACAAGCGGCCTGCCTGAACGGCCGGCCGTCGCGGGACGTGCGGGTCCCGGCTCATCTCACGGGTCCGGTCGTCCTCGGACATCGTCGTCTCCCCCGGGTCTCGCGGTCGTCAGTGGATCGGGCAGGTGGATCGGGCCGGTGGATCGCGCGCGACAGTGTGACGCATCCGTGCCGGGCACGCGTGATCACCCGGCGTGCCCGGAGGTTACGCCGCGGTCGGACGGTGCGGAACCGGCGGCATCGAGCGGCCAGGTGAGTCCCACCGATCGTGGGTGCTCCGCCCGCACCCACCGAGATGCAGATCAGCGGGCCGGGTACGCAGCACGGCGCCCGCTGAGCTGCATCTCGGCGAGCTGCAGGTCAGCCGCACGGCGGGCCCGGGGGGCGGACCAGGCGGACGAGCAGCCGGTCCGCCTCGGCGACCGGGTCCGTGGTCAGGCCCGCGTGCACCGGGCCGGGCGCGACGATGGTGCTGCGCGCCGTCGTCAGCCTGCGGAAGCGACGCCCGATGTCCTCGCCCGCACCCGGGCCGCGGGCGGCGAGCGCCCCGGTGGCGTGCCGGTCCGAGCGGGGCGGCTCCGGGACCGAGGCGACCGCCGCGATCGTCGCGAGCACATCGGCGACGGCGTCGGCGTCGGCGTACGGGTCCAGCGCGGCGAGCCGGCCGCGGTCGAGCTCGACCCGGACGACGAGTGCGTCGCGCGCGCGGCAGTACAGCAGCACCCCGGCGTTCATCGCCTCGCCGCGCTCGATCCGGGGGATCACCTGGAGCAGCGCGTACTCGTAGCCGACCGGGCCGCTCACCGACCCGCTCCCCCGATCCGCAGCCAGGACGGGTGGCGCGGCTCCCGGGCGACCGGCCGCGGCCTGCCCCCCGCGACCGTCTCGGCCACCCCCGGCAGCCAGGACGAGCGCTGCGCCACCCGTTCGAGCAGCGCACCGCGGTAAGCGGCCCGGACCGCATCGGCCGAGTCGAAGCCGTCGGCGACCTCCAGCCACTCGTCGGGCACGAGCGCCAGCACGTCGTCGAGCAGCTCCGCGGTGACCAGCGGGGCGAGCGCGGCGTCGGCGGCGGCCAGGTCCGGGTGCGCCCCCAGCAGCACGTGGTCACCCGCGTCGAACGGGCGGGCCGGGAACCGCGAGACCGAGGGCCAGTCATGGGCGAAGGTGAGCGTCGCCCCGTGGTCGATCAGGTACGGGCTGCGATGCCACAGCAGCATGTTCGAGTTCCGCCAGGACCGGTCGACGTTGCCGACCAGCGCGTCGAACCACAGCACCCGCCCGGCGAGGGCGGGGCCGACGTCGAAGGCCAGCGGGTCGAGGTCCAGCGCCCCGGGCAGGAAGTCGATCGCCAGGTTCAGTCCCGAGGACCGTCGCAGCAGCTCCTGGACCTCCTGGTCCGGCTCGGTGCGGCCGAGGCCGCCGTCGACGGTGATCGTCACGATCTCCGGGACCGGCAGCCCCAGCCCGCGGGCCAGCTCCCCCGCCACGATCTCGTTGACCAGCACCGGCCGGCCCTGCCCGGCGCCGGTGAACTTCACCGCGTAGCTGCCGAGGTCGTCGGCTTCCATCAGGCCGGGCAGCGAGCCGCCCTCGCGCAGCGGGAGCACGTAGCGGACGGCGGTCACATGACGCAGGCCCCGCTCGGGCGAGGCCGGTGGGGAGGACACGGCGCGAGGGTAGTGGTGCGCGACCGCCCGCACCCCGTGGCGTCGGGGTGCGGGCGGGTGGCGGGTCACCGGCCCGTCCGGCACCGGGGTCGCGCGGACGGGCCGGGAGGTCCGGGGGGTCCGGCGCGTCAGACCGACACGGTCTGCCGCGGAATGGCCTGGGTCTGCTCGATCCGGCGCTCGGCGTGCTTGGCGATCAGGTCGTCCGCGCTGAACCGGCCGGGGCCGGAGACCATGAAGGCGAGGAGCGCGCAGATGATCACACCGACCAGCGCCCAGCCGTTGTCGGCCATGAACAGGCCGTTCTGCCCGTGCACGAAGTAGATCGCTCCGGCCATCACGAACACCATCAGTGCCGAGGGAACGACCATCCGCAGGCCCAGCAGCAGCGACACGGACACGACCAGCTCGACGACGATCGTGAACGAGGCCGCCGCGATGGCCAGCGGGATGCCGAACTTGCTGAACACCGCGGCCGTGTCGAACACGCCCGCCTGGATCTTGTTCAGGGCGTGCATCATCAGGATGTAGGCGAGCACGACACGACCGACGAGCAGGACGACGTCGCGGGGGGTGCCGGTCAGGGAGCGGTACACGGTGCCTCCAGGGTGCAGACATGATCACGTCGGGTGACACGGTGATCACTGGCTGCACAAGAGCCTAGGAGATCAATCGCCCTGCGCCACCCGGCCCAGCGACTCTGCGCGACGAGCTGACTGCATCACGCGACGAGTGTCGTCGCGCTCACAGCTCACCGCGCGGCGCCCGCCACGACCGGACGGTCCGACACCGCGACCGGTCCGGGCCACGACGAGCGGACCCGACCTCCGCCCGTCCGTGCTGGTCACGCGCACGGAACGTGCACGCCGGCCGGGCTCGCCTCACCCGACCGCACCATTACCGTCGAGTAACCCATGGCGGGATCACCGACGGTTCGCGGCCCCCGCAGCCGGACGTTCCCGACGGACCGCCCGTCGCGGACGGCGCCGTGCGCGGCGGGCGGTACCCCCGGCTGGCCCAGCGCAGCGGACCCCGTGTGGAGCGCCGCCGGTGCCACCACCGGCCCCGGCGCCGCCCGGACGTGTCGGCGCGCTCCGGGGTGGGTGCTGGGGAATGATGGGACCGTGTCCGACACGAGCACCGACATCACCGCCACTCCGGAGTGGACCGCGCTGACCGAGCACGCGGCGCAGGTCGAGCCCCGCCACCTACGGGACCTCTTCGACGAGGACCCGGGCCGGGCGGCCGCGTTCACCGTCCGCGGCGCCGACCTGGTCCTCGACCACTCCAAGCACCGGATCACCCGGGAGACGGTCGGTCTGCTGGTGGCGCTCGCCCGCGCGGCCGGGCTCGCCGAACGCACCGAGGCCATGTTCAACGGTGAGCGCATCAACACCTCCGAGAACCGGGCGGTGCTGCACACCGCCCTGCGGTTGCCCCGCGACGCGACGCTCGTCGTGGACGGTCGGGACGTCGTCGCCGACGTGCACGAGGTGCTCGACCGGATGGGGGCCTTCACCGACGCGGTGCGATCCGGCGCCTGGACCGGTTTCACCGGGCAGCCGATCCGCACCGTGGTCAACATCGGCATCGGCGGTTCCGACCTCGGCCCGGTGATGGCCTACGAGGCACTGCGCGACTACGCGCGGCGCGACCTCGAGTGCCGCTTCGTGTCCAACATCGACCCGACCGACCTGACCGAGGCGCTGACCGGGCTGGACCCGGCGACCACGCTGTTCGTCGTCTCCTCCAAGACCTTCACCACCCAGGAGACGCTGACCAACGCGCGCAACGCCCGGTCCTGGCTGCTCGCCGGGCTCGGCACCGACGACGAGAAGGCGATCGCCCAGCACTTCGTCGCCGTGTCCACCAACGCCGAGAAGGTCGCCGGGTTCGGCATCTCCACCGACAACATGTTCGGGTTCTGGGACTGGGTCGGCGGCCGGTACTCGGTCGACTCCGCGATCGGGTTGTCGCTGATGTGCGCCATCGGCAAGGAGCACTTCGCCGAGTTCCTGGCCGGCATGCACGCCATGGACGAGCACTTCCGGACCGCTCCGCCGGAGGAGAACCTGCCGGTCATCGCCGGGCTGCTCGGCATCTGGTACACGAACTTCTTCGGCGCCGAGACCCGCGCGGTGCTCCCCTACAGCCAGTACCTGCACCGGCTGCCCGCCTATCTGCAGCAGCTGACGATGGAGTCCAACGGCAAGTCCGTCCGCGGTGACGGCACCCCGGTCACCACCGTCACCGGTGAGATCTTCTGGGGCGAACCGGGCACCAACGGCCAGCACGCCTTCTACCAGCTGCTGCACCAGGGCACCCGGCTCGTCCCGGCGGACTTCATCGGCTTCGCCCGCCCGCACCACTCGCTCCCCGGCTCCGGCGACGGCCCTGACGACGGCGCCGGGGACATGCACGACCTGTTCATGGCGAACCTGTTCGCGCAGACCGCGGCGCTCGCATTCGGCCGGACCGCCGAGGAGATCGCGGCCGAGGGCACCCCGGCCGAGCTGGTGCCGCACAAGGTGATGCCCGGCAACCGGCCGTCGTCGACGATCCTGGCCGAGAAGCTGACCCCCTCCGTACTGGGCCAGCTGATCGCGTTCTACGAGCACGTCACGTTCGTCGAGGGCACGATCTGGGGCATCGACTCCTTCGACCAGTGGGGCGTGGAGCTCGGCAAGGTGATGGCCCGGCAGTTCGGGCCCGCGCTCTCCGCGGCGAACCCGCCGTCGGCCCAGGAGGCCGGTCTGGACCCGTCCACGGCGGCGCTGATCGAGCGCTACCGGGCGTGGCGCGGGCGGTGAGCGCCCGCGCCACGCGCCCGCTCGCGGCCGTCGCGCTCGGTCTGCTCGTGGTGGCGGCGGCTCTGATGGCCGTCGCCGGCTCCGGTGCGCTGAACGAGCGGGACGTCGAGACCGTCGCCGGCCTGGCCGAGGAGCGGCGGCCGGTGGCGACCGCGACGGCGCTGGTCGTCACCGAGCTCGGCAACACCGTGGCCAGCGCGGCCCTCGCGCTCCTCGTCGGCGGGGTGCTGGCCTGGCGCGGGCACCGGGCCGAGGGGTTGTGCGTGGCCGTCGTGCCGCTGCTGTCGAGCGTGGTGTTCACCGTCTTGAAGCGGCTCCTCGACCGGGCCCGGCCGCCGGAGGAGCTGCAGGTGATGGCGGTGGCGAACGAGTCGCTGCCCTCCGGTCACGCGGCGATGGCGGCCGCCGCGTGGACCGTGCTGGTGCTCGTGCTGTGGCCGCGCCTGGCGGCGCGGGGTCGCGCGCTGCTCACCGCGTTCGCGGTGCTGTGGGTCGCCGCCGTCGGTCTCACCCGGATCTACCTGGGCGTGCACTGGGTGTCCGACGTGCTCGCCGGCTGGGCACTGGGGGCCGGGCTGGCCTTCGCGGCAGTGGCGGTACTGGCCGCGGTGACGGCGCGCCGCGCCGCGCAGGTCTGACCGGCCGCGCCGGGCCGCCCGGTGCGGCCGGGATCAGCCCCCGGGCGCCCGCTCCTCGTCGGCCGGCGGGTCCAGGGCGCGGGTGACGGCCTCGGCACGCGAGCGGGTCGCGGCGAGTTCGCGGGCGGTCTCGATCCAGGCGACGACGTCGGAGCGCACCCAGGCCCCGCGCAGCGCGTCGGCACCGCGCGACCAGGTGCGCAGCACGCCGGTCGCCTCACCGGCCGAGGCCGAACGCCGCCACCGGCGATCCGTGGCGAGCACCCTGGTCATCGCCCCGACCGCGCGCATGGCCTTCGCCACCTCGGCCACGTTCTCGATCGGCACCGGCAGCCCGGCGACGGCGTGCGCGACCTGCGCCCGGCGCGCCACGACGACCAGGACGACCAGCAGCACCAGCACCAGCGCCAGCCCGGTCAGTGCCGGGCCGGTGCCGAGGAAGGCACCGAGCACGGCGGCGACGGCGACCACCGGCACCGCGAACCGCAACCGGCGGGTCCAGCCGCTCAGCGCGAGCGCCCTGCGCTGCGCGGCCCGGTCCGGCGGGCCCTGCTCGGCCCGGACCAGGCCGCGCTCGGCGAACAGCAGGGCGGCATCCGAGTCGTCGTCCGGCACACCGGGATCATGCCACCGTGCCCGGCACGCGGAACACGCGCGCACCGCCCCCGCGCACCGGCACGCACCTCGACAACCGGTTCGACGACCCGTCCTCGTCGACCGTGGCCGCCGGCCGGCCCGAGCCGCTGCGCGCCGGCCCCCTGCGGCCCCTCCAACGCGATCCCGGGGTCCCTGCCGACGTCAACCCTCCAGCCAGGTCAGCACCGCCATCACCCGCCGGTGGTCGTCCGACGACGGCGGCAGCCCGAGCTTGGTGAAGATCGACGAGATGTGCTTCTCGACGGCCCCCTGGGTGATCACCATCAGGCGTCCGATGGCGGTGTTGGTGCGGCCCTGCGCCATCAGCTCCAGCACTTCGCGTTCGCGGGGCGACAGCTCCGCCAGCGGGTCGCGGCGACGGCGCCGGGTGAGCAGGGCCGAGACGACCTCCGGGTCCAGCACGGTGCCACCTGCCGCGACCCTGGTGAGCGCGTCGGAGAGGTCGGCGAGCTTGGACACCCGGTCCTTGAGCAGGTAGCCGACACCGCCACCGGCCTCCAGCAGGTCGGTCGCGTAGGACTCCTCCACGTACTGGGAGAGCACCAGGATCCCGATGTCCGGGTGGGTCCTGCGCACCTCCAGGGCCGCCCGCAGTCCCTCGTCGGTGAACGACGGCGGCATCCGCACGTCCACCACCGCCACTTCCGGACGGTGCTCGGCCACCGCCGAGACCAGCGTCCCGCCGTCCCCGACGGCGGCGAGCACCGTCGCGCCCGCCTCCTCCAGGAGCCGGACCAGTCCCTCCCGCAGGAGCATCGAGTCCTCGGCGAGCACAACGCGCATCGTCATGGGGCCATCCTCGTCCGTGGTCCGCGGCGTGCTCACCCCTCCCCCAGCCCGGCGACCGGCACCTCGGCGGTGAGCACGGTCGGCCCGCCCGGCGGGCTGTGCACCTCCAGGCTGCCCTCGACGATCTCCAGCCGGTCGGCCAGTCCGGCCAGGCCGTGCCCCTTGCCCAGGTGCGCGCCACCGCGGCCGTCGTCGCGCACCTCGACCCGCAGCACCGTGTCGTCGGCGGTGACCGTCACCGTCACCGCCGACGCCCCGGCGTGCTTGGCGACGTTGGTCAGGGCCTCGGACACCACGAAGTAGGCGGTGCTCTCGACCAGCGCGGGGAGCCGGGTGCCCGCCGCCAGCCCCACGTCGAGGTCCACCGGGACCGGGCACCGGCCTGCCGCGGCGGCCAGCGCGGGCCCCAGGCCACGGTCGGCGAGGATCGGCGGGGCGATGCCGCGGGACAGGGCGCGCAGCTCCGACAGCGCCTCGCGGGTCTGCTCCAGCGCTTCGTCCAGCAGCGGGCGGGCGCGTTCGGGATCGTCGTCGTCGAGTCGCCGCACCGCCGCCTCGAGATCCATCCCGAGCCGGACCAGCCGTTGCTGCGGCCCGTCGTGGATGTCCCGTTCGAGCCGCAGCAGTGTCTGGGCCTCCGCGGCGACGGCGGCCCGCCTGCCCGACGCGAGGGCCTGCGCGCGGGCGCGCAGCGCCGCGGTCTGGTTGGTGAGCAGACCACGGGCCAGCAGCGCCCGCACGTCGGTCAGCCACCGCACGACCGTGGGCAGCGTGACCAGCAGCAGGACGCCGAGGCCGGTGTTCAGCGCGATGTCCCCCGCTCCGGAGTGCACACCGGTGACCGACCGGAACAGGGTCCAGTCCTCCCGGCCGCGCGGGATCGACCACTGCCAGAACACGTAGAGCAGACCACCGAGCCCCGCCACCGACCAGGCGAGAGCGACCGCGGCCGTCACCGCTCGCAGCGGTAACCCGGTCACCGCGTGCGCGACGTCGCGCCAGCTCTGCGGATCGGCCAGGGCCCGGAAGAGCCTGCCCATCAGCCGCCGGCCGCGGTTGGCGCGGTAGTGGTGCGGTGGCAGCGGGCGCCCGGTCGCCGCCTCGGTGGCACGCCGCTCCAGCTCGGCGAACCCGCGGGCGGCGGCCAGCGTGCCGACGGTGATCGGGATCCCGATCCACAGGACGAACGTCCCCGCCCCGAGTAGCAGCCCCACGATCACGACCACCCCGCTGACGACCGCCAACGGCAGGCCGGCCAGCAGGTAGGTCATCTGCGCTCCGAGCCGGGTCCGGCCGGGCCAGCCGGACGGCCAGTGCACCGAATGCGGCAGCTGCAACGACCCGTCCCGGACCACCTGGTCGCGGACCGCGCCGGTGCCCCAGCGCTCCATCGCAGGGACCAGGTGTGGATCCAGCGGGCTGCCGGAGGCGCCCCGGACCGGGCCCGCCACCGGCCCACCGGAACCCGCCGGATCGCCCCCGGGCCCTCGGGCGGGCGTCTCGGGCATGGCGGGTCCCCTCAGGTCTCGGTGATGCGGTCGAGAATAGGTGGCGCGACCCGGCCCGCAGCGCCGCCGTGCACACCGGCACCGGCCGTCCGCACGGGGGTCGTGGCGTCCGCACGGGATCCGGCCCCACGCGGACGGGGTGATCCGTGTGGCCCCCGGCTCCGGGGCCGGCGCGGTGGCGACGCCGGATGTGCGGCACCGGGAACGGGGAACGCCCCGCCCGGCGATGCCGGACGGGGCGTTCGCCGGAGCGGGATCAGTGGTGGGCGACACCCCGGTGGTACTCGAACACGAGCCCACCGACGGCGATCAGGATCAGGGTGAACCCGACCGTCACCAGCCAGAGGTGCCAGAACGCGAGACCGATCGCGGTCAGCGCCGCGGCGGCGGCCACACCCAGCGGCCAGTAGCTGCCCGGGGAGAAGAAGCCGACCTCGCCCGCCCCGTCGGAGATCTCGGCCTCCGGGTTGTCCTCGGGCCGCTCCTCCAACCGGCGGGCGACGAACCGGAAGTAGGTACCGATGATCAACGACAGGCCCGCGGTCAACCAGAGCGCCGTCGTGCCCACGACCTCCTGGGTCAGGAACATGTAGACCAGCGCGGCGATGATGAAGAACCCGGTGCAGATCTCGAAGATCCGGGACTCGATCTTCATGAGTCGTACTCCCCTCAGCCCGTGACCTGCGCGGCCAGCTGGCCACGGTCGGTCGGGAACGGCGTCGTCGTGATCGCCTCGGGAGCGCACCACTCGCCGCAGTTCAGCTGCTGCAGTGCCTCACCGGCGGTGTAGGGCCGGCCGGTGACCGGGTTGGATTCCTTGCGGAGCTGGATGTACCGGTCGTAGAGAGCGGGCTCGAGAGCGCGCACCTCGAAGTTCATCTGTGAGTGGTAGGTGCCGCAGAGCTCGGCGCAGCGGCCGACGAAGGCACCCTCGGTGTCGATGTTGTCGATCACGTAGGAGTTGTCCTGGTCGTTGCGCTCGGGGAACGGGAAGACGTCGCGCTTGAACAGGAACTCGGGCACCCAGAACGAGTGGACCACGTCGGGCGAGCGCTGGGTGAACTCGATCGACCGGTCCGTCGGCAACACCAGGATCGGAATGACGTCGCTGGTGCCCAGGGTGCTCACCGGCCGGCCGTCGGGGCCGAGCTCGTCGGGGTAGGAGAACTCCCAGTTCCACTGGAAACCGACGATGTCGACCCGGACGTCGGCCGGTCCACCCGCGGAGGCCTCGTCCTTGTCCACGTAGTTCTGCACGTTGACGGTGAAACCGAACAGCACGGCGACGATGACGGTCGGGATGGCGGTGAAGACGAGCTCCACCGGCAGGTTGTACTGGGTCTGACGCGGGAGGGAACCGTCGTCGTCTTTGCGCTTGCGGTGGAAGATCATCGTCCAGAACATGGTGCCCCAGGTGATGACGCCGACGAGGAGCGCAGCGATCGCGGACCAGGTCCAGAGGTTCCGCATGCTCTCGGCCTCGGGGGTGACCCCGACCGGCCACCCGAAGCGGATGACCTCCTCGACCGAGCAGCCGGACAGCACCGGTACCGCCAGCACGCCCGCGATCCCGACCATCGCCGCCCGGGTGGTCCGGGAGCGGCCTTTCGTTCGGGCCACTGCGCGCCGCCTTCCTGTCGTCTCCTGCGTCAGCCGCACTGCCAGCACGTTCTTACCTGCCTCGCCGTCACCACGGGAACGGCCGGGACGGCCACCACCCACTCGAACGGAGCACCGTCTTCGACCTCGCGTAGAGACTAGACGAACACCGCTCGGCGCGCGTGCCCCGGGGTCGTCGGCGCGGACGCCTCGCCGGGCCGCGCCGAGCCCGGCGGCCGGGCCGGAATCGGGCAGTCTCGCAGCACGAAGTCCGCTTCGCCCCGGGGCGCGCACGACGCGTCCGGATGACTCGTCATACTGGCTTTCGTGTGCGGACTGCTGGGACTGCTGACCGCCGGGGCGGACGCCGCCAACCGGGTCGAGCCGATCGCCGACGCGCTGCGCTGTGCGCGGCACCGCGGCCCGGACGAGGGCGCGACGTGGAACGACCACGATCTCGTCCTCGGGTTCAACCGCCTGTCGATCATCGACGTCGACCACTCGCACCAGCCCCTGCACTGGGGCCCGGTGCCGGGTGAGGACACCCGTTACACGATCGTCTTCAACGGCGAGATCTACAACTACCTCGAGCTCCGCGAGGAGCTGATCGAGACCTACGACGCCGCGTTCGCCACCGAGGGCGACGGCGAGGTCATCGTCGCCGCGTTCCACTACTGGGGGCCGGACGCCGTGCAGCGGCTGCGCGGGATGTTCGCGTTCGCCATCTGGGACGCCGTCGAGCGGGAGATGTTCCTGGCCCGCGACCCGTTCGGCATCAAGCCGATGTTCCTGGCGACCACCGCCGCCGGCACCGTGTTCGCGAGCGAGAAGAAGTCGATCCTCGCGCTGAGCGCCGAGCTGGGGCTGGGCCTGGACCTGGAGCCCGCGGCGCTGCAGCACTACCTGACCCTGCAGTACGTCCCGGAGCCGATGTCGCTGCACCGGATGATCTCCCGGGTCGAGTCCGGCACGCACGTCACCGTCCGGCCCGGCGAGGAGCCGCTGCACCAGCGCTACTTCGCACCGAAGTTCATCTCGCTGCCCAGCCATGCCCCGGCCAGCGCCGAGGCGGAGGCGATCGTGCACGGCGAGATCGCCGATGTGCTGCGGGACTCGGTGGCCAAGCACATGCGCGCGGACGTGACCGTGGGCGCGTTCCTCTCCGGCGGCATCGACTCGACCGCGATCGCGGCGCTCGCCAAGGAGCACAACCCGAACCTGATCACCTTCACCACCGGCTTCGAGCGCGAGGGCTACTCCGAGGTCGACGTGGCCGCCGAGTCGGCCGCCGCGATCGGCGTCCGGCACGTGGTCCGCACGGTCAAGCCGGACGAGATGATGGAGTCGCTGCCGCTGATCATCTGGTACCTCGACGACCCGGTCGCCGATCCGGCCCTGGTCCCGCTGTGGTTCATCGCCCGCGAGGCCCGCGAGCACGTCAAGGTCGTGCTGTCCGGGGAGGGGGCCGACGAGCTGTTCGGCGGCTACTCGATCTACCGGGAGCCGCTGTCGCTGGCCCCGTTCGAGAAGGTCCCCGGCAGCCTCAAGCCGATCATGCGCCGGGCGTCGCGGCGGATGCCGGAGGGCATGCGCGGCAAGGACCTGCTGCGCCGCGGTTCACTGAGCCTGGAGCAGCGCTACTACGGCAACGCGCGGATCTTCCGGGACGACCAGCTGCACCAGGTGCTGCGCGGCTACGACCCCCGGGTGTCGCACCAGGACGTCACCGCCCCGCACTACTTCGCCTCGCACGACTGGGATCCGGTCGCGCGGATGCAGCACGTGGACCTGTTCACCTGGCTGCGCGGCGACATCCTGGTCAAGGCCGACAAGATGACGATGGCGCACTCGCTGGAGCTGCGGGTGCCCTTCCTCGATCCCGAGGTGTTCGAGATCGCGTCGTCCCTGCCGCAGTCGCAGAAGATCACCCACGGGTCGAACGGCACCACCAAGTACGCGCTGCGCCGGGCCTGCGAGGGCATCATCCCGCCGCACGTGCTGAACCGGCCCAAGCTGGGCTTCCCGGTGCCGATCCGGCACTGGCTGCGGGACGAGATGTACGCCTGGGCCCGCGACATCCTGCAGAACTCCGGTGCCGGGCACCTGATCGACCTGCAGGCGGTGCACCGCATGCTGGACGCGCACCGGGAGGGTCCGATCGACCACTCGCGGCGCATCTGGGCCGTGCTGGTGTTCCTGATCTGGCACGGCATCTTCGTCGAGCGCCGGATCGTGCCGGACGTGCCGACGCCCAGCTACCCGGTCAAGATCTGACCCGGAGCGCGCCCGCCGGGCCGCGGACCTCGCCGGGCCGTGGTGCGCCGGCGGGGAGCGCAGCCGCACCGGCCCGGATAGCGGACCGGCCGGCACCCGCGGTGTCGCGGAGCCGGCCGATCGGTGGCACGGGAGCGGATGGTCAGGCGGGGAGCGCGGCCGTGATCTCGTCGGCCGCGCTGTCCCCGAAGGCGTCGCGCAGCCGGGCCAGGGCGGCGTCCCGCTGCCAGGTCCACTCCTGCGGCCCGTCGGTCTCCAGCACGTAGGTCGCGATCAGCGCGCCGAGCTGGGCGGAACGCTCCAGGGGCAGCCCGCCGCTCAGCCCGGTCAGCAGCCCGGCGCGGAACGCGTCCCCCACGCCGGTCGGGTCGACCGTCTCGGTCGGGGGCACCACGTCCACCCACGTCTCGGTCCCGTCCGCGGCGACGATCACCGAGCCCTTCTCGCTGTAGGTGGTGATCCGGGTGCCGACCCGGGAGGCGACGTCCTGGGCGGTCCAGCCGGTCTTCTTGAGCAGCAACTCGAACTCGTAGTCGTTGCTGATCAGGTAGGTGGCCCCGTCGACCAGCCGCTTCACCTCGTCGCCGCCCATCCGGGCGAGCTGCTGCGAGGGATCGGCGATGAACGGGTAGCCCTTCTCCCGGCACTCGTCGGTGTGCCGGAGCATGGCCTCGGGGTCGTTCGCGCCGATGTGCACGAACTCGAACCCGCCGAGGCGTTCGGCGATCGGGGCCAGCTCGATCTCGCGGGCGCGGGCCATCGCGCCGGTGTAGAAGGACGCGATCTGGCGCATGTCGTCGTCGGTGGTGCAGGTGAACCGGGCGGTGTGCACGTCGTCGAAGGTGGCGACCCCCGAGGTGTCGACGCCGGCCTTCTCCAGCACCGAGCGGTACTCGGCGAAGTCCGGGCCCACCGCGCCCACCAGGACCGGCTTCTGGCCGAGCACCCCGAGCGCGTAGGAGATGTTCCCCGCCACCCCGCCACGGCGGACCACGAGCTCGTCGACCAGGAAGCTGACCGAGATCCGGTCGAGCTGCTCGGCGAGGATCTGCTCGGAGAACTTCCCCGGGAAGTGCATCAGGTTGTCGGAGGCGATCGATCCCGTCACGGCAATAGGCACGGCTGGGACCCTACGTCACGCAGACGGGCCCCGTCATGATCGCAAGGATCATGACGGGGCCCGTGTACGGCTCCGACCAGGCGTGATGCCCGGTGACGGAGAACTCAGTTGAAGCTGTCGCCGCAGGCGCAGGAGCCGCCCGCGTTCGGGTTGTCGATGGTGAAGCCCTGCTTCTCGATGGTGTCGACGAAGTCGATCGTCGCGCCCTGCAGGTACGGCGCGCTCATCCGGTCGACGCCCACCTTGAGGCCCTGGAAGTCGCGGAACAGGTCGCCGTCGAGCGAGCGGTCGTCGAAGAACAGCTGGTAGCGCAGCCCGGCGCAGCCGCCCGGCTGCACCGCGATACGCAGGTGCATGTCGTCGCGGCCTTCCTGCTCGAGCAGGGTGCGCGCCTTCAGGGCGGCGGACTCCGTGAGCTCCACACCGTGGGTCTCTTCCGCGGTGGCGGCGTTTCCGGCGGTCACTGCGTTCTCGACGGTCATGGCTCTCCCAACAACGTGCGGGTCCGCCGTGTTCCCCGGCGGTGCTCTTCCTCAGGTCAATACTACGACGCCGGACGGACGTCCAGCCCGGTGGCGAAGCCCCGTTCGGCGACCGTGGACGTGGCGCCGGTCACCGGAGCCACCGCCGCACCGGACCCACTGCCTCACCGGACCCACTGCGGCGCCACCCGGGCCGCCAGCTCGGCCAGGGTGCCCGCCGGGTCGGCCATCGACGCGTCCAGCCCGAACTCGTCGGCGACACCGTGCGCGGCGTCGACGCCGACGGCGCCCGCCTCCCGGCGCCCGACGCTGACCTGCCCGGCCAGCACGACGCACGGAATCCCCCGGTCGGCGGCGCCGCGGGCGACCGCGGTGATCAGCTTGCCGCGCAGCGACTGCCAGTCGAAACTGCCCTCCCCGGTGACGGCCAGGCCACCGGTCCCCGCGGCGGCGTCCAGCTCGGCGTCCAGCCCGACCAGCTGCCGGACCAGGCCGGCGCCGGACTCGACCCGGGCACCGAGCGCGAGCAGCGCCGCACCGAGCCCACCGGCCGCGCCGGCCGCGGTGTCGCCACCGACGTCACGTCCGGCGAGTCCGGCCAGCACCCCGGCGAAGTTCCCCAGTGCCGCGTCCAGTTCGGCGACGGTGCCTGCGTCGGCGCCCTTCTGCGGCCCGAACACCGCTGCCGCGCCGTGCTCGCCCAGCAGCGGGTTGTCGACGTCGGAGGCCGCGACGAGCTGCATCCCGCCCAGATCGGGTCGGCCGTCCAGGTGGTCGCACAGGGCGAGTGCCGCGCCGCCGGGTGGCAACGCCAGACCGTCCTCGTCGACCGGCGCGGCACCCAGCGCGGCGAGCATCCCGGCGCCGCCGTCGGTGGTGGCCGAGCCGCCGAGCCCGACGACGGCCGTCCGGACGCCCCGGTCACGGGCGTCGGCGAGCAGCTCACCGACGCCGTGGGTGGTGGCGGTGCGGGCCACCCCCGGGACCCGGTCCTCGCGCGCGACGTGGTGCAACCCGCAGGCCGACGCGCACTCCAGGTAGCCGGTGTCGCCCACCTGAAGCCACGACCCCGGCACCGGGTCGCCGAGCGGGCCGGTCACCTGGAGCTCGTGGAGCGTGCCGCCGAGCGCGGTGTGCAGCACCTCGACGAAACCGGTGCCGCCGTCGGCCAGCGGGACCAGTCGCAGCTCCGCCGCCGGCACCGATCGCCGCCAGCCCTCGGCGATCGCCTCGGCCGCCGCACGCGCGCTGAGCGTCCCGCCGAAGGAGTCCGGGGCAACCACGATCCGCATGCGGGCGAGGCTAGCCGGGGCCCGTATTGTGAGCAGGTGTGAGGTTCCTGCGCCGTTCCGAGAGCTCCGACCAGGCCGGGCAGACCGCGGTCGACACCCCCGCCGCCGAGGGCGCCGACGGCACCGGGGACCAGGGCGCCGAGGGTCGGTCGCGCACCCGCACCACCCCCGGCAAGGGCCGTGCGACGCCGAAGCGCCGGGAGGCCGAGGGCAAGCGCCGCGGGCCGGCCCCGCCCCCGCCGCGCACCCAGCGGGAGGCGGCGAGGCTGGCCAAGGCCAACCGGCCGTCCAAGGAGGACCGGCGGGCCAAGGCCGCGGAACGCCGCCGCCGGATGGATGCCGGTGACGACCGGGTGCTGCTTCCCCGGGACCGGGGCAAGGTGCGGGCCTACGTGCGCGACGTCGTCGACTCCCGGCCGCACGTGATCGGTCTGTTCCTGCCGCTGGCGGCGCTGGTGCTGGTCGCCGCACTGATCCAGAACCCGGTGATCCAGCAGTACGTCACGCTGTTCACCTTCCTGATGCTCGCGGTGATGGTCGTCGAGGGCACGCTGCTCGGCGTCCAGGTGCTGCGCAAGGCACGGGCGAAATTCCCGGACGAGGACATCCGGGGCCTCGGCACCGGCTGGTACGCGTTCTCCCGGGCGACCCAGCCGCGCCGGATGCGGGTACCGAAGCCTCGGGTGAAGCGCGGCGAGAATCCCTGACGCCGCGGCTCCACCCGCGCGACGCGGGTACGCGCGGCGGCCGGTGACGAAGCTCTGACGGGCGGCCCCCTTCCGGAGAGCGCGCCACCGGCGTGCGACACGATGTGCCCCATGAACGCAACGCTCGTCATCGGAGGCACCCGGTCGGGCAAGTCGCGCTACGCCGAGGAGCTGTTCGGCGGGGACGTGCCCGTCCGGTACCTGGCGACCGGGCGACGGAGGGCCGACGACGCCGAGTGGGACGCGCGGATCGCCGCGCACGTGGCCCGCCGGCCGGTCACGTGGACGACCCAGGAGGTCGCCGGCGGCGACCTCCTCACGGCGCTCGCCTCGCCCGGCCCGGTGCTCGTCGACGATCTCGGCACCTGGCTGGCCGGTGTGCTCGACGACGCCGGTGCCTGGGAGCGGCCCGGACCGCTCACCCGGGTGGACGAACTGGTGGCCGGCCTGGTCGCAGCGGTGGCCGAGGCGCCGGGCCCGGTCGTGCTGGTCTCGGCGGAGGTCGGGTTGGGCGTGGTCCCCGAGTCGGCCTCCGGGCGACTGTTCCGGGACCTGCTGGGCGAGTTGAACGCCGCGCTCGCCGAGGTCTGCGCGGAGACGGTGCTGGTCCTCGCCGGGCAGGCGTTGCGGTTGCCGGGCCCGCAGGCCCGCCCCGCCGGTCCCGCCCCCGAGACCCCGGCCACGGCGCCCGCGGCCGAGGTGCCGGTTCCGGTCACCGCAGACCCGGGGCCCGAGGTCGCCGACCCGGGCGGTGACGTCGCGGGTACCCCGGCGGGCGTCCCCGGCGCGGTCACCCCGCCGACCGGTTCGTCCGCCGCCCCGGTGACCGGTGCCGAGCCGATCGAGCGACCCTCCGGCCCCGCCGCCGTCGGGCGGCCCGATCTGCGGGCCCGCCGCGAGGCGGTCGCCCTCCTCGACGGTCTCGCACTGCCGGTCGGCGGCCTGGGCCGGCTCGGCGAACTCGGCGTCTGGCTCGCGGCCTGCCAGGGCGAGTGCCCGCCGCGGCCGCCGGTGAACGCGCGTGTGCTGCTGCTCGCGGCGGACCACGGCATCGCCGCCGACGGGGTGTCGGCCTACCCTCCCGAGGTGTCCGCACTCCGGGCCGCGGCCGCCGCCGCCGGACGGCTGCCGGTCACCGTCGCCGCGCGGGCCGCGGGAGCGTCGGTGCGCACCGTCGACGTCGGGCTCGCCCGGGACGCAGACGGTGTCGAGTCCGGTCACCGCGTGGTCCGCGGCACCGGCCGGATCGACCGCGAGGACGCGCTCACCGACGACCGGGCCACCGCAGCGTGGCGGACCGGCAGGCTGCTCGCCGACGAGGAGATCGACGCCGGGGCGGACGTCCTGGTGCCCGCCACCCTGGCCGTCGGCGCGACCACCCCGGCGGCGATCCTGGTCGCCGCGCTCACCGGTGCCGAACCGGTCGCGGTCGTCGGACGCGCCTCCGGGATCGACGACCGCGCCTGGATGCGCAAGGCCGTCGCCGTCCGGGACGGGCTGCGCCGCGCCCGCCCGCACCTGCGCGACCCGCTGGCACTGCTGCGGGCCGTGGGCGGCACCGATCTCGTCGTGCTCGCCGGTGTCCTCGCCCGCGCCGCGGAGCGGAAGGTCCCGGCCGTGCTGGACGGCCTCGCCGTCGGTGCCGCCGCGCTGATGGCCGAGGAGCTCGCCCCCGGCGCCAAGCAGTGGTGGCTGGCGGCGCAGCCCTCCACCGAGCCGGCGGCCGGGATGGTCCTGGACCAGCTCGCCCTCACCCCGGTGCTCGATCTCGCGCTGCGCACCGAGGACGGGACGGCAGGCGTCGCGGTGCTGCCGTTGCTGAGCACGGCGGCCCGGCTGCTGGGTGAGACCGGGACGGCCGAGGACACCGGCGTCGTCACCGGCGACACGACGATGACGGGCGCCACCCGGTGACCGACGGCGGGCCGCTCGCCGCCCTGCGCCTGGCGGTGAGCTGGCTGACCGTGCTCCCGGTCCGGATCCGGACCGGGCCGGACGGCGGCCTCCCCGACGGTGCTCCGGCGGCCGCGCTCCGGTGGGCGCCGGTGATCGGGCTCGGGCTCGGGCTGGCCGGCGGGACGCTGCTGATCGGGTTCACCGCGCTGGGGGTGTCCCCGCTGGTGGCGGGCTTCCTCGTGGTGGGGGCGGGCGCGCTCGCGACCCGCGGGATGCACCTGGACGGACTCGCCGACACCGCCGACGGGCTCGGCAGCTACGGGCCTCCCGAGCGGGCGCTGCGGATCATGGCCGAGGGCGGTGCGGGGCCGTTCGCCGTCGTCACGCTGGTGATCGTGCTCGGCGGACAGGCCGCCGCGCTGGCCCAGCTCGCCTCCGCCGCACCCGCGGCGGTGCTCGTGTCCTGTGCACTGGCCGCCGCGGTGGGACGGGCCGGTTTCTGCTGGGTCGCCCGCCGCGGGACGCCCGCCGCACGGCCGGGTGGGCTGGGCGCCACGGTGGCCGGTTCCCAGCCCCCCTGGGTCGCGCCGCTGTGGTGGACGGTGCTGGCCGGCCTCGGCGCGTCCGGCCTGGTGGCGGCCGGCCCGGCCGAGGGCCCCCGGCGGTACGCCGACTACCTCGCCGGTGGCTCCACCGAGCTCCCTGGGGTGCTGGCCGGAGCCGGGCTCGCGCTGGTCACGGTAGGCGCGGTGCTGGCCGCCGCGCTGCTCGTGGCGGGCCTGGCCCGGCACACCCGTCGCCGGTTCGGTGGGATGAGCGGGGACGTGCTGGGCGCCGCGGAGCAGCTGGCCGCCACCACCGTCCTGGTCGTCCTGGCCGCCGCGCTCTGATCGCCGGTCGCTCGTGCGGTCCGGGCCCGGTGGGTGCGGGCCGGTGTGCCCCGCCCGGGGCCCGGGTGGGGTCCGCGGACGCGCGCGTGCTCGCCCGACCGTGATCGCTCAGACCGACGCCGGGGCCGGGACCTGCGTGTGCATCCAGCCGTGCGGGTCCGGTGCCGCGCCACGCTGGATCGCGGTGAGCGCCTCGCGCAGCTGCAGCGTGATCGGGCCGGGCTCGCCGTTGCCCACCGTCACCTCGCCGCCGGAGTGCTTCACGGTGCCGATCGGTGTGATCACCGCGGCGGTGCCGCAGCCGAACACCTCGGTGAGCACACCGCTCGCGGCGCCGCCCAGCCACTCCTGGCCCGCGATCCGCCGCTCCACCACGGTCATGCCCAGGTCCCGGGCCAGCGTGATCAGCGAGTCGCGGGTGATGCCGGGCAGCACCGCACCGCGCAGGTCGGGGGTGGCGAGCTCGACGCCGCCGTCCTCCGTCCGGAAGACGAAGAACAGGTTGTTCGAGCCCATCTCGTCGATCCAGGTGCGCTCCTCGGCGTCGAGGTAGGCGACCTGGGCACAGCCGTGCCGGGCGCCGACCGCCTGGGGCAGCAGCGACGCGGCGTAGTTCCCACCGCACTTGGCGGTCCCGGTGCCGCCCAGCGCGGCCCGGGTGTACTCGGTCTCCAGCCAAACGTCCATCGGCTTGACACCACCGGCGAAGTAGGGCCCGGCCGGTGAGGCCAGCACCGCGTAGAGGTACTCCGCGGAGGGCCGCACACCCAGCCCCACCTCAGTGGCGATCATGAAGGGGCGCAGGTACAGCGAGTCCTCCCCGCCGGCCGCGGGCACCCACTCCGAGTCCACCGCCAGCAGCTCGGCCAGCGACGCGAGGAACAGGTCCTCGGGCAGCTCGGCCATCGCCAGCCGGCGGGCGGACCCGGCGAACCGGCGGGCGTTCTGCTCCGGCCGGAACAGGGCGACCGAGCCGTCCGGCTGCCGGTAGGCCTTGAGCCCCTCGAAGATCTCCTGGCCGTAGTGCAGCACCATCGACGACGGATCGAGGGTCAACGGCCCGTAGGGCACGACCTGCGGATCGTGCCAGCCGGTCCCCTCCGTGTAGCGGATGGTGACCATGTGGTCGGTCATGTGCCGGCCGAAACCGGGGTCGGCCAGTACCTGGGCGCGCCGCTGCGGGGACGCCGGGGCCGGGTTGCGGGTGACGGTGAACTGCGGCGCGCTCATGGGTGAACGGTAGCCCCGCCGCCCGGTCCGGAAGTAATCGGATTCCCGACGGTCGGGATGCGATCTTCCACTACGGGACGGACACCGGTCACACCGTCGTCAGCGCACCCGCGAGGGCACCAGTGGCGGCTTCACGACCTCGACCGGCAGTGCCCGGCCGCGGACGTCGATCACCAGCGCGTCGCCGGGCGAGACCGCCGCCTCGGTGTCGATCAGTGCGAGCGCGATCCCGGTCCTCAGGGTGGGCGAGAAGGTGCCCGAGGTGACCGTCCCGACCGCGCTCCCGGCCGCGGCGTCGCGCACCGTCATCCCGGCCCGGGGCACGCCGCGGCCGGTCGCCCGCAACGCGCGCAGCCGGCGTGCCGGGCCCGCCTCCCGTTCCGCGACCAGGGCGTCCCGGCCCCAGAACGACGGCTTGTCCCAGCCGACCGCCCACGCACTCCCGGCCTGTACCGGGCTGATCTCCTCGGACAGCTCGTGGCCGTGCAGCGGGTAACCCATCTCGGTGCGCAGGGTGTCGCGGGCGGCCAGGCCGCAGGGGCCGCCACCCACCGTGCGGACGGCGTCCAGCAGGGCGTCCCAGAGCGCGGGGGCGGCCTCGGCGTCGAGGACCAGTTCGTACCCGTGCTCGCCGGTGTAACCGGTCCGGCACACCCGCACCGCACCGCCCTCGATGTCGGTGAACGACATGTAGTCCAGGTCGGTGACCGCCGCGCCCGCCGCACCCAGGGCGGCCGTGAGCGCCTCCGCCGAACGCGGTCCCTGCACGGCGAGCACCGCGAGTTCGCGATGCCGGTCGATGACGGTGACCCCCTCGGGCGCGCCGTCCTGCAGCATCCGGACGATCCGGGTGGAGTTCGCGGCGTTCGGGACGAGCAGCAGGTCGTCGTCTGCGGCCAGGTAGATGATCATGTCGTCGATCACCCCGCCGGACTCGTTGCAGGCCAGCGTGTACTGCGCCCGCCCCGGGCCGATCCGGCCCAGGTCGTTGCTGAGGCAGGTGTTCACGTGCGCGGCGGCCCCCGGCCCAGAGATCGCGACGGTGCCGAGGTGGCTCACGTCGAACAACCCGGCACTCTCCCGCACCGACGTGTGCTCGGCGACGGTGCCACCCGGGTAGGAGATCGGCATCGACCAGCCACCGAACCCGCCGAGGGTGGCGGCGAGGGCGACGTGCCGGTCGTGCAGCGGGCTGGGCAGAAGATCGTCGGTCACGCCGGGGACCCTAGTGCCTCAGGCGGCGCGTTCCTCGGGATCGGCCGGACCCGCCACCTGCTCCCCGCCGGGGGTCGCGGCCGACCGCGCGGACACCGCGCACAGCACCCAACCCGCCGCGAGGGCGGCCGCCGTCACCAGCAGCGGCCACAGCGGGAGCACCGCGATCAGCACCAGACACCCGGTGCCGCCGGCGCCCGCCACGAACGCCACCGCCGCCGGGCGGCCGGGCAACCGGAGCACGGCGACGTGCAGCAGGGCGTGGTGCACCAGGCATGCCCCGACCGCGATCGCGATCGCGGTGATCGGCCCGACGGCCAGCGCGACCAGCAGGGTCAGACCGCCCAGAACCAGATCGGCCACCCACGGTGTTCCGCGTGCCCCGCCCCGGCCCAGGACGGCGGGCAGCTCGCCCTCCAGGGCCAGCCGGGAGGCTCCGGCCGCAGCCCGGGACAGCGCCCCGAGCAGCGCGGCAGCGGTCCCCGCGGCGGCCGCGATCCGGACCAGCACACCGAGCGCCGGACTGCCGCCGGTGTCCATCAGTGAGGCGAGCGGGGTCGGTGAGGCCGCGAGCCGCTCGACGCCGAGGCCGTGCAGCAGCGCCGTCGAGAGCACCAGCAGCAGGCCGGTGGTGATCAGCACGGCGATCGTGGGTGCGCGGCGGATCGCACGCATCGGGTCGCGCAGGCTGCCCCCGAGCTCGGCCACCCGGGCCAGGCCGGTGAACACGAAGAACGCGAACGCGGCGGCGGTCAGCACACCGAGCGGCCCGGGCTCGACCGCGGCCTGCAACGTGCCGGCGACCGGATCGTCCGGCGTACCGGCCCCGTCCGCGACGGCGCCGACCGCGAGCTCCGCGGCGGGCATCGCGGATGAGGGCCCGGCCCCCTCCGGGGCGTCGGTCGTCAGTCCGACCCCGGCCACCAGAACCAGCACCAGCACCGTCCCCACGACCAGGCCACCGGACGCCGCCGGGGAGACACGGACCCCGGCGGCGTTCACCGCGATGACGGCGAGCACCGCGACCACCGCGACCGGCAACGGCTGGGTGGGCAGCACGTAGGCCCCGAACACACCGGCGGCGGCCGCGGCCGCCGCGACCCGGGAGACCAGCCGCGCCACCGCCCCGAGCCGCACCGCGGAGGCCGGCAGATCACCGCGGACGAGCTCCGGGCCGGCCGGGCGGGCCGTCGCCAGGTGCGCGGTCGAGGCGACCACGCCGAGCGCGACCAGCGCCGCGAGGAGCACGCCGAGCGGGAACCAGGGCCCCGCCGACGCCGCAGCCGGGGCCAGCGCCGCGTACAGACCGGTGCCGAACATCGCCGCGAGCGCGACGACGACCGCGGTCGCGGTCGGCATCCGGTACGGGGGGCGGGGCACCCGATCACCTTCCCACCCGACCCTGTGCCGCGTGGCGCCGCGGGGGTGTCATTACCATCTCGGTCCGGTCTCACCGCCCCGCTCCCCGCCCGGCCGGCGCACGCCACGAGCGGTGCGCCGGGCCACCCGTCCGACACCGATCCATCCGTCCACGACCGAGGAGCTCCCCCGTGCCGACCGCCGAAACGACCATTCCGGACACCGCCGCGACGAGCGCGTCCCCGTCCACCGTCGAGGCCGGGGCGCTGGTGATCGGCCTGCACCCGGCGGTGGCCGCCGACGGCGAGGAGAGCAGCGGGGCCGCGCCGGTGCTCGCCGCCGGTGCCGCCGACGTGGACGCCGCGTTCGGCGGTGAGCTCGCCGAGCTGCTCCGGGTCGTCGGCGCGACCGGCAAGGTCGAGCAGGTCGTCTCGCTGCCGACCCGCGGGGCGGTGCCCGCCCCGCGGCTGGTGGCCGTCGGTCTCGGCGAGCCCGGTGGCGACGCCGCCGCGGCCGACCGGGTCCGCCGGGCGGCCGGTGCGGCGGCCCGGGCGCTGGCCGGGACGCCCGCGGCGGTGAGCACCCTCGGCGCCGCCGGTGAGGGTGCGGCCGAGGCCGCCGTGGCCGGGGCGCTGCTCGGCGGTTACCGGTTCGACCTGCACCGCTCCAGCACCGACGCCGGGTCGGCGCCGGTGGCCTCCTGGACGTTCACCGGTGTCACCGCCGAACAGGTCCGCCACGCGACGCTGGTCGCCGAGGCCGTCGCGACCGCGCGCGACCTGGTGAACACCGCCCCGAACGTGCTGGTCCCGGAGACGTTCGCGAGCCGCGCGGTGGCGCTGGGCGAGCGGGCCGGTCTCGTCACCGAGGTGCTCGACGACCAGCAGCTGCGGGACAACGGTTACGGCGGGATCATCGGGGTCGGGAAGGGTTCGTCGAACCCGCCACGACTGGTCCGGCTGACCTGGCACGGCGGCGCTGCACCCACCCGGAAGGTCGCGCTCGTCGGCAAGGGCATCACGTTCGACACCGGTGGTATCTCGCTCAAGCCGAACGCCGGGATGGCCGACATGACCTCGGACATGGGCGGGGCTGCGGCCGTGATCGCCACCGTGGTCCTCGCCGCGAAGCTGGAACTCCCGGTCGCGGTGACCGCGACCGTGCCGATGGCGGAGAACATGCCGTCGGCCACCGCGTACAAGCCCGGTGACGTGCTCACGATGTACGGGGGGCGGACCGTCGAGGTGCTCAACACCGACGCCGAGGGGCGGCTGATCCTCGCCGACGCGCTCGTCCGGGCGGGTGAGGACGCCCCCGACTACCTGGTGGAGACCTCGACGCTGACCGGGGCCCAGCAGGTCGCACTGGGGCTGCGCACCGCCGGGATCATGGGGTCGGACGAGCTGCGGGACCGGGTGGCCGGGCACGCCGTCGCCACCGGCGAGGACGGCTGGGCGATGCCGCTGCCCGAGTACCTGCGCTCCGACCTCGACTCCCGGGTCGCCGACATCGCCAACGTCAGCGGGCAGCGGTTCGCCGGGATGCTGCTGGCCGGGCTGTTCCTGAAGGAGTTCGTGCCGGACGGCGTGCCGTGGGCGCACATCGACGTCGCGGGCCCGGCCTACAACACCGGCGGCCCGCGCGGCTACACCACCAAGGGCGGCACCGGGGTGCCGGTGCGTACCCTGATCGCCTTCCTGGAGGACGTCGCGGCGAACGGCTGAGGGCCGGCCTCCCGGGTCACTCGACACCTTCGAAGAGACCGGTGACCGACAGCGTGAAACCGGGGAGCAGCGGGCTGGTGAGATCGCCGCCCGCGACCTCCAGCGCGGTGCCGAACCCGGCGGTCCCGGGGCCGCCGTCGCGCCGGAAGACGAGCACGGTCCAGGCCGGCGGGTCGACCAGCCACAGCTCGGCGGTGCCCGCGGCCTCGTAGCGGCGCAGCTTCGGGCCCACGTCGAGCGCCCAGGTGCCGGGGGAACGGACCTCGACGGCGAGCTCCGGCGGGCCGGCGTGCCGGGTGCCGCGCGGGGGTGCGGCGGCCCACCACACGTCGGGCTTGTAGACGTTGCGCCCGGCGAGCACCCAGTTCCCGCCGAACCCGACCCGGCCGTGGCCGGGCTCGGTCCGGGTCCAGGCGGCCAGCGCCTGCAACAGGCGCGACACCACTTCCTGGTGCAGGAACGCCGGATCGTTCACGTGGACCACCCCGTCGACGAGCTCCGAGCCGACCGGGAAGTCGCCCGTGAGGAATTCGTCGACCTCGACCGGGCGGGCCGGGACGGCGGGGGCGGGCATGGTCGTCATGGTGGCGCCCTGACAGGGGGGGCCGACAGTTCCGCCGGTCCGCGATGCCGGGACGGACGTATCACCCGGCCCGGTTACCCGCCGGTAGGGCATACTCCCCGGCCATGCGACGACGCCGGCACGAGATCCCCGCGCACGCCCCCCGTTCCGCCGTGGTCACCGGCGCCGCCCGCGGCATCGGCGAGGCGATCGCCGCCGAGCTGGTGGACCGCGGCTACCGGGTGCTCGTCACCGATCTCGACGCGCAGGCCGCGCGGGCGACCGCCGAGCGGATCGGGGCGGCGGACGGTGCCGGGCACGACGTGACCGATCCCGCCGGTGCGAGCACCGTCGCCGACCGCGCCCGCGAGCTCGCCCCGCTCGGCGCCTGGGTCGCCAACGCGGGCGTCGGCTTCGACGGCACGCTCACCGAGCTGTCCGAGGCGCACGTCCGAGCGCTGGTCGAGGTCAACCTGCTCGGCCCGGTGTGGGGCGCGCGGGCCGCCGTCGCGGCGTTCCGGGAGCAGGCCGCCGCCGGAGTCGCGCACGGCGGTGAGATCGGGGTGACGGTGTCGCTCTCCGCGCTCGGGCCGGTCCCGGGGCTGTCGGTGTACGCGGCGTCCAAGGCGGGTGCGCTGTCGGTGGTCTCCGGGCTCGCCTCCGAGGTCCGCCGGGAGGGGATCGGGGTGCACGCGATCTGCCCGGACGGTGTCGACACCGCACTGCTGCGCGGGATGAAGCCCGGCGGGCAGGCCCAGGCACTGGTCCGGTCCGGGACGCTGGTCACCACCGAACAGGCGGCGCGGGGGCTGGTCGGGATGTTCGGCACGCGCCGGGTCTACCGGACGATCCCGGCCTGGCGCGGTGCCGTGCTGCGGCTGACCGCGCTGACCCCCGGGCCCGTACTGCGCCTGGAGCCTGCGATGCGCGCGATCGGCGCCCGGAAGGCACGCTCGCTGCGGCAGTAGCGCTGCTACCGGTCGCGGTCCTTCTCCCGCAGCTGGCGCAGCATCTCCTCCTGCCGGACCTTCTTCCGCAGCGCCCGCTCGCGCGCGTCGTGGTCGCGCATCCGCTTCGGGTACCCGACCAGCAGGACGTCGTAGATCGGGATCTGCATCGAGCGGGCCAGTTTCGTGGCCCGCTTCGGGTTCCCGACCCGTCGCCGGGTCCATTCGCCGTCGTGTGCGACGAACACCACCGTCGTCTCGGTCACTGTCGTCCGCGGCTCGACGAACGCCTCCACCCCGATCCGCGCACTCGTCCATTCCCGCAGGTAGGATTCCGCGTCCGGAGCCTTGCCGGCACCCGCGGACCGGCGGGAACGGAACCTGTCCAGCAGGCCCATGGGCGTCACCTTCTCGTCGGCTCGTACGACATCCGCACCGCCGACGGGCGAAACGGACACACGTGATCGGTAGGTACAACGCGCGAGGAGCATGATCTGCTCCCGGCACCCGCACTGGCGCACCTCGCGGGTAGTGACAAGATGGGCGCCGCACTGCGGTGTCACGGCGGTGGAGGCCCCCGCCGCACGTGACCGGGAGGGAGCTGATCGGTGTCCGAGACGGGCTCGGCGAGTACGACCGACCTGGTGATCCTGGGCGGCGGCTCCGGCGGGTACGCCTGCGCACTGCGCGCTGCCGAGCTGGGACTCTCGGTCGTCCTGGTCGAGAAGGACAAGATCGGCGGGACCTGCCTGCACCGCGGCTGCATCCCGACCAAGGCGCTGCTGCACGCCGCGGAGGTGGCCGACAGCGCCCGTGACGGGGCGAAGGTGGGTGTCCGGTCGACCTTCGACGGGATCGACATGGCCGGCGTCCACTCCTACAAGGACGGTGTCGTCGGGCGCCTCCACAAGGGCCTGCAGAGCCTGGTCGCCTCCCGCGGGATCACCGTGGTCGACGGCGCCGGGACCCTCGAGGGCCCCGGCGTGGTGCGGGTCGGGGACCGGCGGTACCGGGGGCGGCACGTGGTGCTCGCGACCGGCTCCTACGCCCGCTCGCTGCCCGGCCTGGAGCTGGACGACCGGATCGTCACCTCCGACGGCGCCCTCGCCCTGGACCGGGTCCCCGAACGGGTGGTCGTGCTCGGCGGCGGTGTCATCGGGGTCGAGTTCGCCAGCGCGTGGCGCTCCTTCGGCGCCGAGGTCACGATCGTCGAGGCACTCCCCCGGCTCGTCCCGGCCGAGGACGAGTTCTGCTCCACCCAGCTGAGCCGGGCGTTCCGCCGCCGGAAGATCACCACCCGGACCGGTGTGCGGTTCAGCGGCGCCACCCGGTCCGGCGACACCGTCACCGTCTCGCTGGAGAACGGCGAGGAGATCGAGGCCGACCTGCTGCTCGTGGCCGTCGGCCGTGGCCCCAACACCACCGGTCACGGCTTCGCCGAGGCCGGTGTGCCGATGGTCGAGGGCCACGTCACCGTCGACGAACGGCTGCGCACCGGCCTGGACGGCGTGTACGCCGTCGGTGACGTCACCCCCGGTCTGCAGCTCGCGCACCGCGGGTTCGCCCACGGCATCTTCGTGGCCGAGGAGGTGGCCGGGCTCTCCCCCGTCCCGCCGTCCGACGACCGGATCCCGCGGGTGACCTACTGCGACCCGGAGATCGCCTCGGTCGGGCTGACCGAGGACGCCGCCCGCGAGCGCTATCCCGAGGTGCACACACTCACCTACGATCTTGCGGGCAACGGCAGATCGCAGATCCTGCAGACGTCCGGGGCGATCAAGCTCGTCCAGGCCGGGCCGTCCGGATCGGACGGACCGGTGGTGGGCGTCCACATGGTCGGTTCGCGGGTCGGCGAGCTCGTCGGGGAGGCCCAGCTGATCTACAACTGGGAGGCCGTCCCCGCGGATGTCGCCGCACTGATCCACGCACACCCCACGCAGAGCGAGGCCCTCGGAGAAGCCCACCTCGCGCTGGCCGGGAAACCGCTACACACCCACGGCTGATCCCGGTCGCCCCAGACCCGAACATCCACGCGGAACAAGAGGAGCTCCAGCCGACATGGCCGTCACCGTAGAGATGCCCGCTCTGGGCGAGAGTGTCACCGAGGGCACCGTCACCCGCTGGCTCAAGTCCGAGGGCGACTCCGTCGAGGTCGACGAGCCGTTGCTCGAGGTCTCCACCGACAAGGTCGACACCGAGATCCCGTCGCCCGCGGCCGGTGTGCTCAAGCGCATCATCGCCGGTGAGGACGAGACCGTCGAGGTCGGCGGCGAGCTCGCCGTGATCGGCGACGCCGACGAGTCCGACGGGGGTGGCTCCGCCGGTTCCGACCAGGCCGCCGAGGAGTCCGAGCCCGAACAGTCCGAGCAGCCCGAGCCCGAGCCCGCCCAGGAGCAGGCTCCGCAGTCGTCCTCCGGGAACTCCGGTGGCTCCGCGGGCGGCTCCGGCACCCCGGTGACCATGCCCGAGCTGGGTGAGTCGGTCACCGAGGGCACCGTGACCCGCTGGCTCAAGCAGGTCGGCGACTCGGTGGAGGTCGACGAGCCGCTGCTCGAGGTGTCCACCGACAAGGTCGACACCGAGATCCCGTCGCCGGTGGCCGGCACCGTGCTGGAGCACACCGTCGGTGAGGACGAGACGGTCGAGGTCGGCGCCCAGCTCGCCCTGGTGGGCGACGGTTCGGCGGCGCCCGCCGAGAAGGCTCCCGAGCAGAAGACCCCCGAGCAGGAGGCCCCCGCCCCGGAGCCGAAGAAGGAGGCCCCGAAGCAGGAGGCCCCCGAACCGAAGGCCGAGCAGCCCAAGGCCGAGGCCCCCCGCGAGCAGCTGGCCGAGCCGAAGGGCTCCACCGACACGCAGGGCCCCGCAGCGTCGTCGTCCGACGGGTCGGGCGACAAGCCCTACGTCACCCCGCTGGTCCGCAAGCTCGCCCAGGAGCACGGTGTCGACCTCGCCTCGGTCACCGGGTCCGGGGTGGGCGGTCGCATCCGCAAGCAGGACGTGCTGGCCGCCGCCGAGCAGAAGTCGGCTCCGGCGCCCGCTGCGGACTCCGGACAGCCGGCTGCGTCCGGCGGTGCGCCGAAGCAGCCGCAGACCGTCCCCACCCGCTCCGAGGACGGCCCGCAGCCGGGCACCACGGTGAAGCTGCCGCGCCTGCGCCAGGTGATCGCCCAGCGGATGAACGAGTCGCTCGCGGTGTCCGCCCAGCTGACCACCGTGCAGCAGGTCGACCTCACCCGCATCGTCAAGCTGCGCAACAAGGTCAAGGAGGAGTTCACCCGCCGCGAAGGCGCCAACCTCACCTACCTGGCCTTCATCGCCAAGGCGACCATCGAGGCGCTCAAGGCGTTCCCGGCGGTCAACGCCTCGATCTCCGAGGACAACAAGCAGGTCACCTACCACGGCTCGGTGCACCTCGGGATCGCCGTGGACACCCCCCGCGGCCTGCTCGTCCCGGTGATCAAGGACGCCGACGACCTGTCGCTGGCCGGGATCGCCAAGAAGATCGCCGACGTCGCCGCCCGCACCCGGGCCGCGAAGATCGGCCCGGACGAGCTGTCCGGCGGCACGTTCACGATCACCAACATCGGGTCCGCGGGGGCGCTGTTCGACACCCCGATCCTGAACCAGCCGCAGGTCGGCATCCTCGGCACCGGCGCCATCTCCAAGGAGCCCAAGGTCGTCACCGGCCCCGAGGGCGACGACGTGATCGCCGTCCGCTCGGTCTGCTACCTGCCGCTGACCTACGACCACCGGCTGGTCGACGGTGCGGACGCCGGCCGCTTCCTGTCGGCGGTCCGGGCCCGCCTGGAGGAGGGCGCCTTCGAGGCCGAGCTCGGCCTGTAGGCCCACCCGCCGGTCACGACGACGGTCACGGCCCGCCCCGGTTCCCCCGGGGCGGGCCGTCCTCGTCCCACGGCCGGGGGAACCGGTGATCACCGTCGCCGCCCGTCGGGTCGCGCGCCGGAGCGGAACCCGGAAGGATCGCGGCCGTGCGAGTCGTCGTCGCCGGTTCGTCCGGCCTGATCGGAACCGCCCTGGTCGCCCACCTGCGGGGCGCCGGGCACGACGTGCTGCGCCTGGTGCGGCGCAGCCCGGCCGCCCCCGACGAGCGGGGCTGGGACCCCCCGGCGGGCACCATCGAGGACGGCGCCCTGGCGGGCGTCGACGCCGTCGTGAACCTCAACGGCGCCGGGCTCGCGGACCGGCCGTGGAGCGGGGCCCGCAAGCAGCTGATCCGGGACTCCCGCAACGTGCCCACCGAGGTGCTCGCCACCGCGGTGGCCCGGCACGGTGTCCCGGCCTTCATCAGCGGCTCGGCGGTCGGGTACTACGGCGACACCGGCGACCACGTCACCGACGAGTCCGCGCCGTCGGGCAGCGGGTTCCTCGCCGACGTCTGCCGGGACTGGGAGGCCGCCACCGCCCCGGCCGTGGACGCGGGCGCCCGGGTGGTGCTGGTCCGTACCGGCCTGGTGCTCTCGCCGTCGGGCGGGCTGTTGTCGATGCTGCGGCCGCTGTTCCGCGGCTTCCTCGGCGGCCGGATCGGGAAGGGCACCCAGTACATGCCCTGGGTGTCGCTCGACGACGAGGTCTCCGCGCTGCAGTTCGCGGTCGAGAGCGGGTCGCTGGCCGGACCGGTCAACGTCACCGGCCCGGTGCCGGTCACCAACGCCGAGTTCACCCGCGAGCTGGGCGCGGCGGTCGGGCGGCCCACGCCGTTCGCCGTACCGGCCCCGGTGGTCTCCGCCGTCCTGGGTGAGCTGGGCCGGGAGACGCTGCTCAGCGGGCAGCGGGCGGTACCCAAGGCGCTGCTCGACGCCGGGTTCCGGTTCCGCCACCACACGGTCTCCGACGCACTGTCCGCCGCGGTCGGTACGTGAGCGTGCCGGACGTCCTGGTCGTCGGGGCCGGTCTCGCCGGGCTGCGGGCGGCCGCCGTCCTGCACCGGGCCGGGCTCGCGGTGCAGGTGCTGGAGGCGTCCGACCGGGTCGGCGGCCGGATGGCCACCGACGTGATCGACGGGTTCCGCTGCGACCGCGGTTTCCAGGTGCTCAACTCCTCGTACCCGGCGCTGCGCGCGGCGCTCGCACCGCACGGTCTCGACTCGCTCGCCGCGCGTGCCTTCGAGCCGGGCGCCGCGGTCCGGGCCGGTGACGGTGCGCTGCACCGGTTCGTCAACCCGCTGCGCCGCCCGGCGTCCCTGCCTGCGACCGTCACCGACGACCTGTTCGGCC
Organism: Pseudonocardia sp. NPDC049635; assembly: GCF_040659795.1. NCBI lineage: Bacteria > Bacillati > Actinomycetota > Actinomycetes > Pseudonocardiales > Pseudonocardiaceae > Pseudonocardia > Pseudonocardia sp. NPDC049635. The sequence continues at coordinate 154,375 of NZ_JBFAON010000006.1, read as the reverse complement.
CGCTGGACAAGGCGAAGCTGGTGGCCTGGACGGGGTGGGTGCTGGGCTCGCCCCCGGCGCGCACCGCGACGATCCTCGACCGCAGCGCCGCCGAGGATCTGGACGCCGCCGGGATCGGCGGTGCGGTCACCGACCGGTTCCTGCGCCCGTTCCTGTCCGGGGTGCTGGCCGAGACCGCGCTGGAGAGCTCCGCGGCGTTCGTCCGGCTGGTGTGGCGCAGCTTCGCGCTCGGCACGGTCGTCGTACCCGACGACGGGATCGAGGCGCTCCCCCGGCGGCTGGCGGCGGCGCTGCCCGCCGGAGCCGTCTCGTTGCGTACCCGGGTGCACGCCGTGCACGGCGGGGACGCGCCGAGGGCGGACACCGACCAGGGCACGCTGAGCGCTCGTGCGGTGCTGGTCGCCGCCGACCCGAGGACGGCCGCAGCCCTGCTGCCCGGTATCGCCGAGCCCCGGATGAACTCCCTGACCACGTTCTTCCACGTGCCCCCGCGGCCGCCGTCGTCGGTGCCGCTGCTGCACCTCGACGGCACCGGTGGCCCGGTCGTCAACAGCGTGGTCCTGACGGCCGCCGCACCCGGTTACTCGGCCGACGGCCGGCCGCTGGTCGCGTCGTCGATCGTGGGGACCCCGGGCCGCACCGGGGTCGACGAGCCCGCCGTGCGCCGCGAGCTGGCCCGCATCTGGGGCGTGCCGACCGGCGACTGGATGCACCTGCACACCGCGCAGATCGACGAGGCGCTGCCGTTGCTGGAGGCCGGGCGGCCGTTGCGCCGCGACGTCGACCTGGGCCGCAACCTGTTCGTCGCGGGTGACCACCGGGACACCCCCTCCACCCAGGGGGCGCTGGTCAGCGGTCGCCGCGCCGCCCGGGCGGTGCTGGCACGCCTGCGCAGCGGACGGGCCGCGGAGTAATCTCGCCGCCATGCCCGCCCCCGATCAGAGCTGCCGTGCAGGAACCGACGACGTCCGCGTGGACCGGCTGGGCCGGGTGGAGTACCTCGCCGCCTGGGACACCCAGCGGGCGCACGCCGCCGCCCGCAAGGACGGCGGCCCGGACGTGCTGATGCTGCTCGAGCACCCGCCGGTCTACACGGCGGGGCGCCGCACCCGGCCCGAGGACCGCCCGCAGGACGGTACCCCGGTGATCGACGTCGACCGGGGCGGCCGGATCACCTGGCACGGCCCGGGGCAGCTGGTCGGCTACCCGATCGTCGCGCTGAGCGAGCCGATGGACGTCGTCGACTACGTCCGGCGGCTGGAGGAGGCTCTGATCCGGGTCTGCCACGACCTCGGTCTGACGAAGGCCGGCCGGGTGGAGGGCCGCTCCGGGGTGTGGCTGCCCGCGGAGGGGATGCGTCCCGAGCGGAAGGTCGCCGCCATCGGGGTCCGCATCCAGGGCGGGATCACCCAGCACGGCTTCGCCGTCAACTGCGACGCCGACCTCGGTGACTTCGGCCGGATCGTGCCGTGCGGCATCGCCGACGCCGGGGTCACCACGCTGAGTGCCGAGCTCGGCCGCGAGGTCACCGTCGACGACGTCACCGACGCCGTGACCACCGCCGTGCTGGACGCGCTCGACGGGCGGCTGCCGGTCGCCGAGCACCCGGTCGCCCGGATGGTCGACCTGATGAGCGGGCTGGGATGACCCCCTCGCTCTTCCGTAGTTCCGTAACATGAGGCCATGAACGGAGTGAGCGTCGACCGCCTCGCCGACCTGGAACGGCGGGTCGCCGTGCTGGAGCGGCGGCTCGCCGGAGCAACGGGGCCGGAAGCTCCGCAGGAGCCGGCCGGAACCGGTGCGGGCACCGTGCGCTACTCCGGCGAGATCACCCTGCACGGTGAGGTCGGCTGGCGCATCGAGTACGACGCCGGCGCCGCGCTCGCCCTCGACGACGAGCCGCGCACCGCGGTGCTCGCCGCGCTCGGGCATCCGGTGCGGGTCCGGATCGTGCGCGGCCTGCTGCACGGCCCGCGCGGCACCACCGAACTGACCGAGGTCGCCGAGCTGGCCTCGACCGGCCAGCTCTACCACCACCTGAAGGCGCTGACCCACGCCGGACTGGTCGAGCAGGACGGCCGCGGCAGCTACCGGATCGCACCGAGGGCCGTCGTCCCCGCGGTGGTCCTGCTCACCGCCGCGGCGGACGTCGCGGGCCAGCTCCGCGGGGCCTGACCGACCCCGTCGGGCCGGACGGATGGTCTCAGCTGCCGGTCAGCTGCGGGACGACCTCGGCGGCGAACTGCTCGATGTGGGCGAGATCGGTCAGATCCAGGATCTGCAGGTAGACCCGGCTCACGCCGGTCCGCTCCGCCCAGGCGCCGAGCCGGTCGACGACCTCGCCCGGGGTGCCTGCCAGGCCGTTGCGGCGCACCTCGGCGGCGTCCCGGCCGATCGCGGCGGCCCGGCGGGCGACCTCGCTGTCGTCACCGCCGAGGCAGAGCACCTGGGCGACCGACCAGGTCAGCCCGGCCGGGTCCCGGTCGATCGCCCGGCAGGCCTGCCGCACCCGTCCGAACTGTTCCGCGACGATCTCCGGCTGTTCGAACGGCACGTTGAACTCGGAGGCGAACCGGGCCGCCAGTGCGGGGGTGCGCCGCTTCCCCTTGCCCCCGACGATGATCGGCGGCGGGTCCTGGACGGGCCGCGGCAGCGCCGGCGACGCGGTGACCGAGTAGTGCCTCCCCTGATGGTCGAACCGGCCGCCCGGCGGTGTCGACCACAGCCCGGTGAGGATCTCCAGCTGCTCGGTCAGCATCTCGAAGCGCTGCCCGAGCGGCGGGAACGGGATCGCGAACGCCGCGTGCTCGGCCTCGTACCACCCCGCACCCAGGCCCAGCTCGATCCGGCCGCCGGACATCTCGTCCGCCTGGGCGACGGCGACGGCGAGCGGGCCCGGGTAGCGGAACGTCGCGCTGGTGACGAGCGTGCCGAGCCGGATCCGCTCCGTCTCGCGGCCGAGAGCGGCCAGCGTCACCCAGGCGTCGGTGGGGCCGGGCGGTCCGGCACCGTCACCCATCGCGAGGAAGTGGTCGGAGCGGAAGAAGCCGTCGTATCCGGCGTCCTGGGCGGTACGCGCCACCCGCAGCAGATCGGAGTAGGTCGCCCCCTGCTGGGGCTCGGTGAAGATCCGGAAGTCCACGGCGGTGGACGCTAGCCGCCCGCTACCGTCCCTGCCGTGCAACCGCTCCCCGACCTCCGCTCCCGCACGGTCCTCGTCACCGGCACGACGTCCGGGCTCGGCCGTGCGCTCTCCGGCGCCCTCGCCGGGGCCGGTGCCCGGGTGCTGATGACGGCCCGCGACGCCGTACGGGGGCAGGCCGCCGCCGAGCAGGCGGGCGGTGAGCTGGTGCTGCTCGACCTGGCCGATCTCGCCTCGGTCCGGGCCGCCGCGCTGGAGATCCGGGAACGCACCGGTGACCGGCTCGACGTGCTGATCAACAACGCGGGTGTCGCCATGGGGCCGCGCGCCGAGACGGCGGACGGGTTCGAGCTGCAGATCGGCACGAACCACCTCGGGCCGGCGGCGCTGACCTGGCTGCTGATGCCGGCGTTACGGGCCGCGGGCGGCCCCGAGCAGCCCTCCCGGGTGGTGACGACGTCGAGCCTCGGGCACCGGACCGGCCGGCTCGACCTCGACGACCTGCACTGGAAGGCCCGGCGGTACTCGCCGAACGCCGCGTACGGGGCCTCGAAGCTGGCGAACCTGCTGTTCGCCGCGGAGCTGGACCGCAGGCTGCGACTCGCCGGGGACCCGGTGCTGTCGGTGTCGGCGCACCCGGGGATGACCGAGTCGTCGCTGATCCAGAACGCCTTCCGCCGGCGCGGGCGCAGCACCCGGTGGGACCGCGCGTTCGGGGTTCTCGACCGGATGATCACCCAGCCCGTCGAGGACGGGATCGGACCTCAGCTGGCGGCCGCGACCGGCCCGGTGCACGGCGGTGACCACCTCGGCCCCTCCGGCCCCGCCGAGCTGCACGGCCCACCGGGTCCGGCACGGCGTTCCGCCGCCGCCCAGGACCCGGTGCTCGCCGGCCGGTTGTGGGAGATCACCACGGCCGCGACCGGCATCACACCGGACCCCGGGCGTACGGTGTGGAGGTGACCGTCGCACCCGAAGGCCGCAAGCTGCTCCGCCTCGAGGTCCGCAACTCGGAGACCCCGATCGAGCGGAAGCCCTCCTGGATCCGTACCCGCGCCCGTACCGGTCCGCAGTACACCGAGCTGAAGGGCCTGGTCCGGTCCGGCGGCCTGCACACGGTGTGCGAGGAGGCCGGGTGCCCCAACATCTACGAGTGCTGGGAGGACCGGGAGGCCACGTTCCTGATCGGCGGCGAGCAGTGCACCCGGCGCTGCGACTTCTGCCAGATCGACACCGGCAAGCCCTCGGCGCTCGACGTCGACGAGCCGCGCCGGGTCGCCGAGTCGGTGCGCCAGATGGGCCTGCGCTACTCCACCGTGACCGGTGTCGCCCGCGACGACCTCGACGACGGCGGCTCGTGGCTCTACGCCGAGACCGTCCGGCTGATCCACGAGATGAACCCGGGCACCGGTGTCGAGCTGCTGATCCCGGACTTCAACTCGCGTGACGAGCAGCTCGGCCCGGTGTTCGACACCCGCCCCGAGGTGCTGGCGCACAACCTGGAGACGGTCCCGCGGATCTTCAAGCGGATCCGCCCGGCGTTCCGCTACGAGCGCTCGCTCGAGGTGATCACCAAGGCCCGGGAGAAGGGCCTGGTGACCAAGTCCAACCTGATCCTGGGTATGGGCGAGACCCCGGACGAGGTGACCGCCGCGCTGCGCGATCTGCACTCCGCCGGCTGCGAGATCATCACGATCACCCAGTACCTGCGCCCCACCAAGCGGCACCACCCGGTGGAGCGCTGGGTGAAGCCGGAGGAGTTCGTCGAGCACTCCAGGACGGCCGAGGAGATCGGCTTCGCGGGCGTGATGGCCGGGCCGCTGGTGCGCTCGTCGTACCGGGCGGGGCGGCTCTACGCGCAGACCGTGGCGCACCGCGGCGAGCAGCTGCACCCGGATCTGGCGCACCTCGCCGAGTCCGGTCCGGCCGCCCAGGAGGCGAGCTCGCTGCTCGCCCGCAGCTGACCACCTCCGCGCACCGTTGATCGCGGCGGGGACGTAGGCTGGGCACATGCCCGGCAAGCCCCGCAAGCCCACGCCAGAAGAGAAGAAGGCGCGCAAGGCCGCGAAGAAGGCTGCGTCGAAGCAGCGCCGCCAGCAGATCTGGCAGGCGTTCCAGATGCAGCGCAAGGAGGACAAGAAGCTCCTCCCGATCATGATCGGGGTCTTCGTCGGTGCCGTCGCGCTGATCACCCTCATCGGCTGGCTCTTCGGGCTGACCTGGTTCTTCGTCCCGTTCGGCGTGATGATCGGCGCGCTGGGAGCGTTCAGCGTGTTCGGGCGCCGGGTGCAGCGTTCGATCTACACCAAGGCCGAGGGGCAGCCGGGCGCGGCGGGCTGGGCGTTGGACAACATGCGCGGGCAGTGGCGGATCACGCAGGGCATCGCGGGCACCACACACCTCGACGCGGTGCACCGGGTCATCGGGCGGCCCGGGATCATCTTCGTCGCCGAGGGCGCCCCGCACCGGGTGAAGAGCCTCATCGCGCAGGAGAAGAAGCGCACCGCCCGGGTCGCCGGCAGCACCCCGATCTACGACATCGTGGTCGGCAACGACGAGGGCCAGGTCCCGCTCAAGAAGCTGCAGCGTCACCTGATGAAGCTGCCGCGCAACATCTCCGCGGCCGAGATGGACTCGTTGGAGAACAAGCTCAACGCGCTCGGCAGCCGGGCCGCCGCCATGCCGAAGGGCCCGCTGCCCCAGGGCGCGAAGATGCGCAGCATCCAGCGCACCGTCCGCCGCCGCTGAGATCCGGCTGCTGGACTGCTGGGCTGCTGGCTGGGCTTCAGCCGCGCAGCACACGCACCACGATCGTCGTACTGGCCCGGTCGTGCCAGCCCCGGCCGTCCGGGTCGCGGATGAACGGCGGGACCACCAGGGCGATCAGGGCGGTGCGCAGCAGCGCTCGCGGGATGCCCACGTAGTGGGCCATGTCGGTGCGGGCGACCCGCATCCCGAGCGCGATGTGGCCCGGGCTCATGCCGAACACCGACACCATGAGCGCGGTGATCACGAACCACACCCCGAGCACCCCCCAGCTGAAGTCGGGGGTGCCGAGCGCATCGGTGCCGGCGACGAGCAGCACCAACAGGTAGGCCAGCGCCCAGTCGATGCACACGCCGCCGATCCGCCGTCCGAGCCCTGCCACCGAGTAGTGCCCGGTCTCGGGCAGGCCGAAGCGCTGCCCCGGGTACCCGCTCGGCTCCCGGCCGGGGGCGACGGGTGAACCGGGGAGCCAGGACTCGATCCAGCGGGCCATGCCTTCTAGCCTAGGCCTCGCAGCGGGACCGCCGCCGTCGGCCGCTACCGGACATGTGGAACGAATGTGACCGTCGTCCCGGTCCGTGCAGTTAACGCCGGCGAAACAGGTGAGTGATGGGTGGGCAACACGGCACTCCTACCGTCGCCCACGATCTCACCAGCGATCGAAGGAGCCCGAGAGAGTGTTCAGCAACGCCGAAGAGGTACTCAAGTACATCTCGGACGAGAAGGTCGAGTACGTCGACATCAGGTTCTGCGACCTGCCCGGCGTCATGCAGCACCTCACCGTCCCCGCCCAGACGGCCGGCGACCTCCTGGAGAACGGCGCCGCGTTCGACGGTTCCTCCGTCCGCGGTTTCCAGGCGATCAACGAGTCCGACATGGCGCTGTTCCCGGACCCCGCCACGGCCCGCCTCGATCCGTTCCGCAAGCACCGGACGCTGAACGTCAACTTCTTCGTGCACGACCCGGTCACCGGTGAGCCCTACTCCCGTGACCCGCGCAACATCGCCCGCAAGGCGGAGGAGTACCTGGCGGCGTCGGGCATCGCCGACACCGCCTTCATGGCTCCGGAGGCGGAGTTCTACGTCTTCGACTCGATCCGGTTCGGCACCGACCCGCACCAGGCCTACCACCACATCGACTCGGCCGAGGGCTGGTGGAACACCGGCCGCGAGGAGGCCGGCGGCAACCTGGGCTACAAGGTCAACTACAAGGGCGGGTACTTCCCCGTCCCGCCGGTCGACCACTACGCCGACCTGCGTGCCGACATCGTGAGCACGATGCAGGCGTCGGGCTTCGAGGTGGAGCGTGAGCACCACGAGGTCGGCACCGCCGGGCAGGCGGAGATCAACTACAAGTTCAACACCCTGCTCCACGCGGCCGACGACATCATGCTCTTCAAGTACCTGGTGAAGAACGTGGCGTGGCAGAACGGCAAGACCGCCACCTTCATGCCGAAGCCGCTGTTCGGTGACAACGGTTCGGGCATGCACGTGCACCAGTCGCTCTGGAAGGACGGCCAGCCGCTCTTCCACGACGAGTCCGGTTACGGCGGCCTGTCCGACACCGCGCGGTACTACATCGGCGGGCTGCTGCACCACGCGCCGTCGCTGCTGGCCTTCACCAACCCGACGGTGAACTCCTACCACCGCCTGGTGCCGGGCTTCGAGGCACCGGTCAACCTGGTCTACTCGGCCCGGAACCGCTCGGCCTGCATCCGGATCCCGCTGTCCGGGGACAGCCCCAAGGCCAAGCGCATCGAGTTCCGCTGCCCGGACTCGTCCGGCAACCCGTACCTGGCGTTCTCGGCGATGCTGATGGCCGGCCTGGACGGCATCAAGAACAAGATCGAGCCGGCCGCGCCGATCGACAAGGACCTCTACGAGCTGCCGCCCGAGGAGGCCAAGGACATCGCCCAGGTCCCGAGCAGCCTGGCGGCGGTCATCGACAAGCTCGAGGAGGACCACGACTACCTGCTCGAGGGCGGCGTGTTCACCCCGGACCTGATCGAGACCTGGATCTCCTACAAGCGGGAGAACGAGATCGACCCGCTCCGGCTGCGCCCGCACCCGTACGAGTTCGCGCTCTACTACGACGTGTGATCGCTCCGGCCGCCTGACCTGGTGGCCCTCGCCGGGCGCCACGAGACGTCCGCGGCACCGAAGGCCCGGTGCCCCCGTACCCGACGGGGGCACCGGGCCTTCGCCGTGCCCGGCAGGCGCCTCACCCAGGAGGCGGTTCCTGCCCGTAGGGCTCCGCCACGCACCGTCCGGCCAGGGCCGGGAACCCGGTGAGCGCATCGGTCAGCGCGCCCACCCGGCGCCGCTCCCCCGCCAGCCAGGCCCGGCCCCGGCCGGCCCCCGGCACGGCCTCCCTCACCACCCGCAGCACCGGCGCCAGCTCGTGACCGGCGTGCACGAACACGGTCGTGAGGTCCGCGGCCGTCGCCAGCAACCGCTCCTCCGCCGCGTCCGGCACGACGGCGACGGCGACCGCCCGGTCGCCGGTCGTAGCGCGGCCACCCGGGCCGCGAGCGCCGGCTGGGCCGGGTGGTCGGCGACGAGCAGCGTCCAGTCCACCGGGCCCGCCGGGAGTTCCGGCACGTCGCGCGGCCCGTCGACGACGACGGCGGCACCGCGGCGGACGCTGCCCGCCCAGCGGCCGAGCGCGCCCCCGTCGTGGACGACGAGATCGATGTCCAGCTCGCCGCTGGCCACGTGCGGGATGCACGGTGACCGGGCGGGCCCCGGGAATCCCCTGGGCGTGCAGCAACCCGTACGAGCCGGGCCGGGCGTCGGCGAACCGGGCGGCGCGGTCCTCCAGGGTCACCCGGACCGTTCGCGGGGTCAGCTGCTCGACCCGCACCACCGTCGTCGTCAGCGGTCCGGGACCGAGCGGTGGGAGCGCCCCCTCGGCGGGCGACCCCACCTGCGGGTCGAGCCCTTCTCCCGTGCTGCTCACGGCTCCGCGTCCAGCCCGACGGCGGCGAGGAAGGTCCGGAACTTCGCCCGGGTCTCGGCCAGCTCCGCGGCCGGCTCGGAGCCGGCGACGATGCCGCCGCCCGCATAGAGCCGCAGCGCCGCACCCCTGACCTCGGCACAGCGCAGGGCGATCGCCCACTCCCCGTCACCGCGCTCGTCGGTCCAGCCGACGACGCCGGTGTAGTAGCGGCGGTCGTATCCCTCGACCGCCGCGATCAGCGCCGTCGCCGCCGCGAGCGGCACCCCGCCGACCGCCGGTGTGGGGTGCAGGGCCTGGGCGATGTCGAGCGATCCGGTGTCCGGGTCCCGCACCGTCGCGGTGACCCGGGTGGAGAGGTGCCACATCGACGGCGTGCGCACCAGCACCGGCTCGGCCGGCACCACGAGGTCCGTGCAGAGCGGGCCCAGCCGGGCCGCGAGGTCGTCCACCACGGCCCGGTGCTCCCGCCGGTCCTTCTCCGAGGCGGCGAGCGCGGCGGCCCGTGCCCGGTCGGTGACCGGGTCCGGGTGACGCGCGGCGGAACCGGCGAGCGGATTGGACACCACGGCGCGCCCGTGCCGGGACACCAGCAGCTCGGGGCTGGCACCGACCAGCGTCCGGGTGCCCGGCTCGGCGGGATCGGACACGTCGGCGGCGAACACGTGGCCGCGGGGCTCGCGATCGGCGAGCCTGCGCAGCAGTGCACCGATCGGGACGGGCCCGTCACCGGTCAGGTCGAGCGCCCGGGAGAGCACGACCTTCTCCAGCTCCCCGGCGCCGATCGCACGGACGGCGGCCGCGACACCGGCCAGGTACTCCTCGACCGGTGGGGTGGGGGCCGCCCGCCAGCGGCCGGGCAGCGCCGGTGGGACACCGGGCAGCCACCGCGGCGGACCTCCCCGGTACACCTGCCGGGGCACCAGCAGCCGCGGCGGGGTGACCGGATCGAAACCGAGCGCGCCGACCACGATCGGTTCGGGGACCCCACCGGCGCGTGCCGCGGTGAGCAGCGACGACGCGATCTCGGACCACCGGTCGGTGCGCCCGATGGCGTGGCCCGGCGCGACCGCGGTGCCGCGGCCCAGCAGGCTGCCGAAGGGCGAGGAGAAGAAGTGGTCCCCGGGCCGGTAACCGGGCAGCGGGGACGGGGCCGGCCGGACGCCGGTAACCGCGACACCGGAACGCCCCCGCCGGTGCGAGGTGTCGAGGCCGGACCCCGGCCCGGCGGTGTCGAGGCCGGACCCCGGCCCGGCGGTGTCGAGGGCCGGGTCGGTGGATCCGATCTCACCCACCGACGTGCTCGAGCGGCTCCCGGTAGGTGGCGGGGGCGGACGCCGCCGGCCGGCCGGAGGGGACCTCGGCGGACGCGGGCCGGAGCGGGAACCGGCCCGCGTCGTCACACGGGTTCGTCGACATGTGAGGAGACTCCAGTGAGCGAGACGCTGTGACGTGGGCGATCCGCGCGGGCGCCGCCCGCAGCGCCCGCGCCCGGCCCCGGACACACGTCGGCGCCGCCCGGCAGAGCCGAGCGGCGCCGAAGCGAGCAGCCAGGTGAGCGCGTGGACGTCAGGCCTTGACGCGGCGTCCGATCACGACCCGGTAGATGCCCAGCAGCAGCAGCGACCCGAGGATCGCGATGATCCAGGTCTGGAAGCTCCAGAAGTTCTCCAGTCCGACGCCGAAGATCGCGCTGCCCAGGAACCCGCCGACGAGCGCACCCACCACACCGATGCCGAGCGTGACGAGGATTCCGCCCGGGTCCTTACCCGGCATGATCGCCTTCGCGATAGCTCCTGCGAGCAGTCCCAGCACGATCCATCCGATGATGCCCATCTTTTCCTCCCCTAGCCGGTCTGCCCTCACGACAGACCAGATGATCACTGGTCCGAGCTGACATGGAGTGACCAGTGGAACGCCGATCGAAACGTCGCCGAGAGTAAACCCCCCGACCGGACCTGGCATGCAGGAAACGCCCCTGGATACCCGATTCGGGGTCCCCGGATCGAGAGGAGGGTCGTCCCGGAGGCGCGAGCCGGGGAGGATGGTGTCCATGACCGGGCTGACCACGGCGAACGACCCCGTCCCCGCGCTCGCGCTGGACCGCGCACGCCGCCCGGACGGGAGGTTCGACCCCGCGTTCACGACCGCCCTGCGGGAGGCTCTGCACCACATCGGTTTCCTGCGCCTGCACGGATTCGGTGCCGCGCCCGGCCAGGTCAGGGAGCTGATGGCGGCAGCGGGCGCGTTCTTCGACCTGCCTCCGGAGCAACGCCTGACACTGGACAACCGGGAGTCGCCGCACTTCCGCGGCTACACCCGGCTGGGCCACGAGATCACCGCCGGCCGGCCGGACGCCCGTGAGCAGATCGACTTCGGCCCGGAGCTCCCCGCCCGGCCCCGCGCCGAGTGGGACGAGCCGTACCGACTACTCGAGGGACCCAACCGCTGGCCCGACGACTCCGTCCCGCAACTGCGCGCACGGGCGCACGACTGGGCCGAGCTCATGTCGCGGGTCGCCACCGAGCTGACCAGGGCACTGGCCGCCGGGCTCGGACTGCCCGAGGACCACTTCGATCCGCTGTTCACCGGTGAACCGCACTGGTTCGGCAAGGTCATCCGCTACGTCGGCCCGCCGGACGGTGCGGAGCTCGCACCGGACGCGCAGGGCGTCGGACCGCACGCCGACTGGGGCTTCCTGACCCTGCTGCTGCAGGACCCGGACGGCCCGGCGAGCGGGCTCCAGGCACGCCCGCCCGGGTCCGACTGGGTGGACGTCCCACCGCACGGCGACTCGCTGGTCGTCAACGTCGGCGAGATGCTGGAGGTCGCGACCGACGGCTACCTGGTCGCCACCCCGCACCGGGTGCTGGCCTGCGGCCCCGGGGCCACCCGGCAGTCGGTCGGGTTCTTCTGGTCCCCCCGGCTCGACGCCCGCCTCGATCCGGTGCCGCTGCCCCCCGACCTGGCGGCGCAGGCACCGGGGGTGCACGAGACGGCGCAGAACGCGTTGCTGCCCCGCTTCGGGGACAACGCGCTCAAGGGATGGCTGCGTTCGCATCCCGAGGTGGCGGCCCGGCACCACCCTGATCTTGTGCGGGCCGCCCGGGGTACGGTGGACGCAGAATCGGTCCAGTGATCCGCTCGCGGACCGCGCCCGCGGAGGCGTTGACAGGGGGCAGGGCAGGCTGGTTGACTCGCAGGTACCGTGTTCCACGTCACACCGTGTGACGGCTGTAACCGCCTGATCACGAAGCGTGGCTCGGCCACGAGGCGTGACGGGGCCGTTGGCATTCGTCCCGGCCACCACCACGCGATGACCTGCGCGCCGCACCGCACCCGCGCGCCCACGCACGTGCACGATCCTTCCTCGGCGGCAGGATCGTGTCCCCTCCGCGCCCCCGGGCTGACCTCGTCGCCCGGGGGTGCGGCTCGTCCCTGGGGCCGCCGTGCCCCTACTCGGCTCCGGTCACGGCCACCAGCCCGGCGGCCTCGATCCCGGCCACAGCGGCCGCCTCGTCGTTCAGCGACGCGTCACCGGTCACGCCGACCGCGCCGAGCAGCGCGCCGGAGGCGTCCTTCACGAACACACCCCCCGGCACCGAGAGGATCTTCCCGCCGGCCAGGTTGGCGACCGAGGTGAAGAACTCCGGCGAGTCGGCGGCGCGCGCCGCGATGGCCCGGTTGGTCATCCCCAGGGCCAACACCCCGCTCGCCTTCCCGACCGCGAGATCGGGACGCAGGAAACCGGACCCGTCCTGACGGGCCAGCGCGACGATCGCACCGCCCGGGTCGAGCACCGCGACCGTCAGCGGGTTGAAGCCCTGCTCGGTGCCGTACCGCAACGCCGCGGCGGTGATGGTCTGTGCCTGCTCCAGGGTGATCGTCATGACCGGCACCCTGCCATCACCGGTGCGCGGACGCTCAGCGCGGGGTGAGTGCGACCAGCGGGATCGTCCGGTCGGTGGCCCGCTCGTAGTCGGCGAAGCCGCCGTTGTTCTCCTTGATCCAGGTCCAGATCCGGTCCCGTTCGTCACCCGGGAGCTCGCTCGCCCGGACCTGCTTCGTCGCGACCTGACCCGCGCCGTCCGAGACCTCCACGACGACGTCCGGGTGGGCCTTCAGGTTGTGGTACCAGGCCGGGTGCTCCGGCGCGCCGCCCTTCGACGCGACGACGACGTACCGGTCACCGTCGGCGAACCAGCGCAGCGGGGTCACGCGCTCGATGCCGCTCCTGGCGCCCACGTGGTGGACCAGGATCATCGGCAGGCCGGTGAACGGCTCACCGACCTTCCCGTCGTTCTCCCGGAACTCGCGGAGCACACGGCTGTTGAAGTCCTCTGCCATGCCGGTGATCTCACCACGGAACGCGTCACGCCGGGGCGCCGCCCGGAGCGAACACCACCCATCCCGCGGTCACCGTCGCCGCGACCGAGACGAGCACGAAGAACGCCGCCCACACGCCACCGGACAGCGGGGTCAGCTCGGCGAGCCGGTCGGCGTCGGAGTGCCGCAACCGCCCGCCACGGCGGCCGCGGCGCAGCTCCACGCATGCTTTCACCCCGCCGAACAGGAGGAACCAGCTCAGCGCCGCGGCGAAACCGGTCCGCAGGTCCTCCTCGGCCCGCACCGCGACCAGTACCAGCAGCGCGCCGGTGGCGACGACGGCGAGCCCGCCGTAGACGTTGCGGATCTGCAGCAGCGTGGCGGCCAGCAACGCCGCCCCGATCCACAGCATCGCGCCCGCGGCGTCGGCACCGACCAGCACGGCGCCACCGAGGCCGAGCAGCGGCGGGAAGAGGTAGCCGGCGAGGAACATCACGACCACCCCCGGGCCACGACCGGCACCGGTGGAGTAGGTGACGCCCGAGGAGTCGGCATGCAGCCGGATACCGGCCAGCCCGCGCCCGACCAGCACCGCGACCAGCGCGTGGCCGCCCTCGTGCGCGATGGTCACCGCGGTCCGGGTCAGCCGCCAGGTCGGCCGCCAGGCGACCACCACCAGTGCGAGCGCCGCCGCCAGCAGCGACGCCGGCCGCGCGGCGAGCAGCTCGTAGCCTCGCGTGATCAGCTCCAGGGGGGCCACCCGACCAGTGAACCAGTGCCGGAGCCCTCCTCAGACGGCGGCCAGCACCTCCTCCGCGACACGCAGCGCGGCGCCCCCGCCCGCGGCGGCGCCCGGCAGGTACATCAGGTCGACGAAGGCGTGCGGGACCTCGGTCTCGTCGCGGACCCGGCACAGCGTCGACGCGGCATCGGCGACCGTCGACCCCGGCGGCAGGTTGACCCGGAGCACCGCGCCGATCGCGGCGGGATCGCGCCCGGCCTCGGCCGCCGCGGCGCGCAGCTCCGCCCACGGCCGCGCGACGGCCGCGTCCAGATCCCGGACCCCCGGCGTCACCACCGGCAGGAACCCGTCGGCGCGCCGCGCGATCCGGCGGCGCGCCCGTGGCGCCCACCCGGCCAGGTAGACCGGGATGCCGTGCGGCTTCACCCGCACGTGCGACGGCGCGATGGTGGCGGTCGGGCCGTCGTGGGCGACCGGGTCGTCGTTCCACCAGGTGTCGAGCACGTCGAGCGCCTCGTCGAGCCGGTCACCGCGCTCGGCCATCGGGACGCCGACCGCGGCGTACTCCTCCGGCGACCAGCCCGTCCCCAGGCCCAGCAGCAACCGCCCGCCGGACACCCGGTCCACGGTCAGCGCGTGCCGGGCCAGCACCGCAGGCGGGTACCAGGGCGCGTTGAGCGTGCTGGTGCCCAGCTGCACCCTGGTGGTGACGGCGGCCGCCGCGGTCAGCAGCGCGAGCGGATCGAGCGAGGCCCGGAACACCTCGGGCACCGTGTCGGAACCGCCGTAGCCGACCGACGGTTCGACCGCCGCGAGCAGCCGGTCACCGGCCCACAGACTCGCCGCCCGAGCTCCTCGGCCCCCGCGGCGAACCGCATCGTCTCGTCGGCCCTGGCCGCGGCCGCCCCGAACTGCGGCAGACCGAATCCGATTCGCACTTGACCTCCAGTGGCTGGAACCCGCGACGCTGTTCCCGTGACCGCACCGCACACCAGTGATCATCCCGTGTCGCTGACGATCGGCCAGTTGGCCCAGCGAACCGGGCTGCCGGTACGCACGATCCGCTTCTGGTCGGACGAGGGCCTGGTGCCCTCCGACCGGAACGCATCGGGCCACCGGATGTACGACGCGGTCGCCGTGGCCCGGCTCGACCTGGTCCGGACCCTGCGCGAGCTGGGTCTGGGCCTGGGCGACGTGCGCGCGGTGCTGACCCGCCGCCGGGGAGTCGGCGAGGTGGCGCAGGCGCACGTGCGGGCCCTGGAGAGCCGGATCCGAGAGCTGAAGGCGCAGCGCGCGGTGTGCGTGCTGCTGGCCAGGACCGGCACCGAACCCGATGAGAGGAGCGTGACCCTGATGAACGATCTCGCGCGGCTGTCCGCCGCCGAGCGGCAGCACCTGATCGACGAGTTCGTCGACCGGGCGTTCGCCGGGATCCCGGACGACGCCCCCGGCGCCGGTATCGCCACCGGCATGCGCAGCCTGCCCGCCGAGCTGCCCGACGACCCGACCCCGGAGCAGGTCGGCGCCTGGGTGGAGCTGGCCGAACTGGTCCGGGACCCGGACTTCGCGGCCCGCTGCCGGGAGATGGCCGTCGCCGGGGCGACCGCACCCGAGCACCGGGAGCGGCTCACCGACCCGGCGGCGGTGATCGAGCACGCCGGGGCCGCCCGGGCCGCCGGCGTGGCACCGGGCTCGGCGCAGGCCGAGCAGGTGCTCGGACGGATCTTCGACGGCGCCGTGCCGGACGCCGCCGGCCGGGCCGCCGCCGCGGACAGCGTCGACCTGTTCGCCGACCGGCGGGTCGAGCGCTACTGGGCGCTGCTCGGCGTCCTCAACGGCTGGCCGGCCCGGGAGCCGTCGGTCCCGGCGTTCGAGTGGTTCGCGGCGGCGCTGCGCGCTCAGGACTCCCAGCCGTAGAACACCCGCTCGACGACGGCGCGGGCCCGCCGGGTCGTGCGCCGGTAGTCGTCGAGGAACACCCCCGGGTCGCCGCCCGCCGGATAGCCGAGCGCGGCGGCGACCGCGGCCAGCTCCCGCCCCGAACGCGGGAGCTGGTCGCCGGGCTTGCCCTTCACCAGCATGATCGCGTTCCGCGCACTGGTCGCGGCACGCCAGCCCTCCTCGAGCTCGCGGGCGTCGCCGACGTCGATCAGGCCGGCCTCGGCGGCCTCCCGCAGGCCCTCCAGGGTCGAGGTGGTCCGCAGCTCCGGCAGGTCACCGGCGTGCTGCAGCTGCAGCAGCTGCACCGTCCACTCCACGTCCGCGAGCCCGCCGAGCCCCAGCTTGGTGTGGGTGGACCGGTCCGCGCCGCGCGGCAGGCGCTCGGCGTCCACCCGTGCCTTGATCCGCCGGATCTCGGCGACCGAGGAATCCGCGAGCCCGTCGACCGGGTAGCGGATGGGATCGATCAGGGCGGTGAACTCCCGGCCCAGTGCGCGGTCCCCGGCGATCGGCCGGGCCCGCAGCAGCGCCTGGGCCTCCCACACCTCGCCCCACCGGGCGTAGTACTCGCGGTAGGAGGCCAGCGTCCGCACCATCGGGCCGGACCGGCCCTCCGGCCGCAGGTCGGCGTCCACCGGGAGCGCCGGATCGGGGCTGGGCGACCCCAGCAGCCTGCGCACCTTCTCCACCACCCGGGTGGCCCACCGGACGGCGTCGTGGTCGGTGACGCCCTCGGCCGGCTCGCAGACGAACATGACGTCCGCGTCGCTGCCGTAGCTGGACTCGCCGCCGCCGAGGCGGCCCATCCCGATCACCGACAGGGCGGCGGGCCGCTCCTGTTCCGCCCGGAGCACGGCGTCCAGCGTCGAGGCGATCACGGCCTCGTTCACCGAGTTCAGCGCCGCGCACACCGCCTCGACGTCGAGCAGACCCAGCAGGTCGGCGCAGGCGATGCGGAGCATCTCGTGCCGCCGGTAGGACCGTGCCGAGGCCACCGCCGACTCCGGCGACGCCTGCCGGGCGACGGTCGTGCGCAGCGCCACCGACACCTCGCCCGGGTCCCGGGTGAGCTCCGGGCTCTGTCCCCCGGAGGAGGTGGTCAGCATCCGCAGCACCTCCGGCGCCCGCTGCAGCAGGTCCGGGACCAGCGCGGACGTCCCGAGCAGGATCATCAGGCGCTGGGCGACCGCGCCCTCGTCACGCAGCAACCGCAGGTACCACGGGGTCGCGGCGAGCGCCTCGGACACCCGCCGGTAGGCGAGCAGGCCCCGGTCCGGGTCCGGGCTGTGGGACAGCTCGTCGAGCAGCACCGGCAGCAGCGCGCGCTGGATCGACGCGGCCCGCGACACCCCGCCGGTGAGCGCCCGCAGGTGCCCGAGCGCACCCTCCGGGGACACCCAGCCGAGCGCCTTCAGCCGCGCCTTCGCCGCGTCCGGCGACAGGACGGCGTCCGCCTCCTCCCCCGCGAGCCGGGAGACCGCGGACAGCAGCGGCCGGTAGAACAGCTTCTCGTGCAGCCGGCTGACCCGCCGCGCGTTGCGCTGCCACTCCGCGACCAGCACCCCGACGACGTCGCGCCGGCCGTCCGGCCGGATCCGGGCCGCACGGGCCAGCCAGCGCAGCGCGTCGGTGTCGTCGGCGGCGGGCAGCAGGTGGGTGCGGCGCAGCTTCTGCAGCTGCAGCCGGTGCTCCAGCAACCGCAGGAACCGGTACGACGCGGCGAGGTTGGCGCCGTCGTCGCGCCCGACGTAACCGCCCGCCGACAGCGCGGCGAGCGCGACCAGGGTGGTGCCCGAGTGCAGCGTCTCGTCGCTGCGGCCGTGCACGAGCTGCAGCAGCTGGACCGCGAACTCGACGTCGCGCAGCCCGCCGCGGCCCAGTTTCAGCTCGCGTTCGCGCTGGTCGGACGGGATGTTCTCGACGACGCGGGCGCGCATGGCCTGCACCTCGGCGACGAAGTCGTCGCGGGTCGAGACCTGCCAGACCATCGGGGCCAGCGCGTCGACGTAGGCCCGGCCCAGATCGGGGTCGCCGGCGATCGGTCGGGCCTTGAGCAGCGCCTGGAACTCCCAGGTCTTCGCCCAGCGCTTGTAGTAGGTCACGTGCCCGTCGAGGGTCCGGACGAGCGCACCCTGGCGGCCCTCCGGGCGCAGGTTCGCGTCCACCTCGAAGCAGGCCTCCCCGGCGACCCGCATCACCCGCGCGGCGAGCTTCGTCGCCGGCTGGGTCAGCTCCCCCCCGGGCTCGGCCACGAACACGACGTCGACGTCGGAGACGTAGTTCAGCTCCCGGCCCCCGCACTTGCCGAGACCGATGATCGCCAGCCGCAGCTCGTCCGGGGGGTCCTGCTCCGCGACCGCGACCGCCAGTGCCGCCGTCAGCGCCGCCTCGGCCAGGTCGGCGAGCTGGGCGGCGACGTCGTCGACCTCCATCACCGGCAGTGCCGGGTCGCCGACCGCGGCGAGATCGGCCGAGGCCAGCCCGAGCAGCTCGTCGCGGTAGGCGGAGCGCAGCGCGGCCACCGCCTCGGTGCCGGTGCGGGTGGCGCGGGCGCCCCCCGGGGTTCCCGGGGGTGGCGACGCCGGGTCGGCGCCGACCGCACGCAGCAGGTTCGCCGTGCGCCGGGGCAGGTCCGGCGGCGGGTTCCGGCGGTCCGGGGTGTCGGCGAGCAGCTCCCACCGGTCCGGATGGGTGATCAGGTGGTCTCCGAGCACCGTCGAGGACCCCAGTGTCGCGAACAGCCGTCCGCGCAGACCGCGGTCGGTGCGCAGGGCCCGGTCGATCTGCGGCCAGGGCGGGGTCTGCGCGAGCCGCTCGACGGCACGCAGCGCCAGGTTCTGGTCGGGGCTGCGGGCGAGCGCCCACATGATCTCCTCGCAACCGGCGGCGGGGCCGTCACCCGTCCACCAGCCGAGCGTCCGCAGGGTCTCCCCCGCGTCCGGTCCGGTCAGGCCCAGCCGGGCCAGCGAGGTCCCCGTGCGCCGCTCCATCACGGTCGTCGATCCTGCCCCATGACGAGCGGGGCCGACGGACCGCTCCGGCACCGGTCCCCCACGGCCGCGCCCGGCCGGGTCAGACCGCGGCGGCCGAACCGTCTCCGACCAGTGCGGTGACCCGGATCTCGATCCGCATGGTGGCGAGCCCCAGCACGGTCACCCCGGTCTGCGTCCACACCGGGGCGCGCCCGTTCATCCGGGCCCGGAACTCCCTGGTCATGATCCGGTTGTGGTCGTCGCCGATCGCGGCGTCACCCGGCGCGACCTTGTGGTACGAGTTCACGTGCACGACGTCCGCCCAGGTCGCGCCGGCCTCGGCCAGCGTGCGTCCGACGTTGTCGAAGGCCCGCACGATCTCGGTCTCCAGGTCCTCGGCGACGACCAGCTCGTCGTCCCAGCCGCCCTGGCCGGAGGTCTCGATCCGGTTCCCGATGCGCACGGCCTGGCTGTACCCGAGCAGCTCGCGCGCGGTCTCACCGTAACCGGGGGTCACGTGGAAGGTCGCACTCTCAGTCACTTCATGCATGAATTCAATCTACAAGTAACCACTTCACATGTAAAGTGGCGCTGGTGACGCAAGGATCCGAGCCCGAGCCGCGCTGGTTGGACGCGACCGACAAGGCGGCGTGGACCGGCATCGTCTCGATGATCATGTTGTTGCCCGGAAGACTGGAGTCCCCACTGCGCCGCGAGCACGGGCTCACCCTGTTCGAGTACCTCACGCTCAGTCACATGTCCGAGGCACCGGAACGCAAGTTGCGGATGAGCGAACTCGCGTTCCTCACCAACGGGTCGCTGTCCCGGCTCTCCAACGTGGTCAAACGCCTGGAGGGCCGCGGGTGGGTACGACGCTCCCCCGATCCCGACGACGGCCGCTACACCGTCGCCTCCCTCACCGACGCCGGGTTCGAGATCGTCCGCGAGGCCGCACCGACGCACCTGCGCACCGTCCGGGAACTGGTCCTCGACCGGCTCGGTGACGCCGACCGGGAGGTGCTCGGCCGGATCCCCGAGACCCTGGCGTTGTCCTTCCCCCGCGCCGGGCGCTGAGCTCGGCGCCGGACCGAACCTGCTCCCGCACACCACCCGGATGCTCGACGGGTCCGGGCTGCTCGACTCAGCCACCCCGCGGATCGTCGGGTTCCCGTTGTGCGACCGCGGCGAACAGCGCATCGAGCACCGCCTCCGAGGGCAGGTGGCCCGGTTCGACCTGCTCGAGCAGCCTGCCGCCGGCCACCATCGCGACCGTACGCTCGGCCGCGGCGAACGGGATCTGGTCGTCGCCCCGGGAGTGCCACGCGGTGACCGGGCGCAGCACGTCGGCGGGTTCGAAGCCCCACGGGTGCACCTGCAGCCGGGCCTCCAGGGCAGGGCCCACGTAACCGGTGGCCCGGCTCTCCTCGAGCGCCCGGACCAGGTGCGGGACGTCCGGGAACGCGGCGACCAGCCGGTCGTGCGCCTCGGCGAAGGACGCCGCGACCTCGGCCGGGTCCGCGGTGCCGTAGAACTCCCAGGCCCGCAGTGAGGCGTCCGGGTAGAGCCCGCGCACGGCGTCGTCGTAGACGTAGGGCAGGCCGGAGAGCAGCCAGGCCGCACGGACCCGTTCGGGACGCAGGGCGGCGAGCGCATAGGTGTAGGGCGCACCCGCCGAGATCCCGACGACGTCGATCGGCGCGCCCGCGCGGCCGCACAGCAGCTCCAGCAGCGGATCGAGGATCGCGCACCAGTCCGCGACCGCCGTCATCGGCGCCGGCGCGGACCGGCCGTAACCGGGTCGCTCGACGGCGACCAGCCGTACACCGTGCGCCTCGGCGCGGTCGAGCCAGGGATCCCCCAGCTCGGCCGAGCCGAACAGCCCGTGCTGCACCAGCAGCACCGGGCCGTCCGGCGGTCCGTACTCCGCCCGGCCGAGCGGCAGGCCGTGTCCACCCGTGATCGTCGTGCGTTCCACCCGACCGATGCTAAGGCAAGCCTTACCTGATCGGGATCCGACCGTCGTCCGAACCCGTCACAGCACCGGAAGGTAGGTGGCCAGCTCGTGCGGCGTCACGTTCCGCCGGTAGGCGTCCCACTCGGCACGCTTGTTGCGCAGGAAGAAGTCGAACACGTGCTCGCCGAGGTACTCCGCGACCAGCTCGGAGCGCTCCATCACGTCCAGCGCCTCGGTCAGGTTCTGCGGCAGCAGCTCGTAACCCAGTGCCTTGCGCTCGGTGTCGGTGAGCGCCCAGACGTCGTCCTCGGTGGCCGGCGGCAGCTCGTAACCCTTCTGGATGCCGGTCAGCCCGGCGCCCAGGATCACGGCGTAGGCGAGGTACGGGTTGCACGCCGAGTCCAGCGTGCGGACCTCGATCCGGCGTGAGGACGACTTGCCCGGCGAGTACATCGGCACCCGGACCAGCGCGGACCGGTTCGCGTGCCCCCAGGACACCGCCGTCGGCGCCTCGCCGCCGGTGATCAGCCGCTTGTAGGAGTTCACCCACTGGTTGGTGACCGCGGTGATCTCCCTGGCGTGCCGGAGCACCCCGGCCACGAACGCCTTGCCGGTCGCCGACAGCTCGTACGGGTCGTCCGGGTCGTGGAAGGCGTTGTGGTCGCCCTCGAACAGGGAGAAGTGTGTGTGCATCGCCGAGCCGGGGTGCTCGGAGAACGGCTTGGGCATGAACGAGGCCCGCACGCCCTGGGTGAGCGCGACCTCCTTCACGACGTAGCGGAACGTCATGAGGTTGTCGGCCATCGTGAGCGCGTCGGCGTAGCGCAGGTCGATCTCCTGCTGACCGGGCCCGCCCTCGTGGTGGCTGAACTCCACCGAGATCCCCATCGACTCCAGGGTCTCGATGGTGTTGCGCCGGAAGTGCGGTGCGACGTCGTGGCTGGCCTGGTCGAAGTAGCCGCCGGAGTCGGCCGGGATCGGCCGGGAACCGTCGTCGGGGAGGTCGCGCAGCAGGTAGAACTCGATCTCCGGGTGCACGTAGCAGGTGAACCCGGCCTCGCCCGCCTTGTTGAGCGCGCGGGTCAGCACGTGCCGCGGGTCCGCCCAGGACGGCGAGCCGTCCGGCATCGCGATGTCGCAGAACATCCGGGCCGAGTAGTGCTCACCGGAGGCGGTCTCCCAGGGCAGCACCTGGAACGTCGACGGGTCGGGCTTCGCGACCATGTCCGACTCGTAGACCCGGGCGAAGCCCTCGATGGCGGAGCCGTCGAAGCCGATGCCCTCCGCGAACGCCCCCTCCAGCTCGGCCGGGGCGATCGCCACCGACTTGAGATAACCGAGCACGTCGGTGAACCACAGGCGTACGAAACGGATGTCGCGCTCCTCGAGCGTGCGGAGCACGAACTCCTGCTGGCGGTCCATGCGGCGGAGCCTAGGAAGTCCGTGTTACGCGGAGGTTACCGGGGTGTGCGGGGGCCCCGGCCGAGGCACCGGCCACCGCATCGGGGCCCGGCGTCACGACGGCGACAGGGTGCACTCGGCGCCCTCCTGCGGCACCGTCAGGTTCACCAGGTAGTCGATCGCGAGCCGGTCCACACACGGGTCTCCCTGCAGGGACGCGGTGTGCTGCTCGCCGTTGACCGAGATCAGGCTGCCGCCGAGCTGGGCGGCGAGATCGACCCCGGCCTGGTACGGGGTGGCCGGGTCACCGGTGACCGACACCACGACGACCGGCGGGAGCCCGTCGACCTGCGGCACGTGCGGTTCGCTGGTCGGCGGCACCGGCCAGAACGCGCAGGCGTCCCGCGCGCCGACCGGGCCGCGCCCGGTGGACCGGAACGGCGCCGCCTCCTCGGCCCGGGTGGCGAGTTCGAGCGCCTCGGCGGGCTCGGTGAGCGGAGGCTGGTTCACGCAGGTGATCGCCTGGAACGCCTGCAGCATGTTCGAGTACTCGCCCTGCGCGTCACGCCGGTGGTAGAGGTCGGCGAGCTGCATGAGGAACTCGCCGCTACCGTTCGCCACCTGCGAGATGCCCTGCTGCAGGGCGGGCCACAGCTGGGAGACGTAGAGCGCCTGGCTGACCCCGGTCTGCGCGTCGTTGAAGCTCAGCATCCGGCCGTCGCCCGCCGGGACCGGGTCGTCGATCAGTGGCTGCATGATCGCCTGGAACGCGGCCGTGGCCTGCGCCGGGTCGGTGCCGAGCGGGCAGTTCTCGCGGGTGGTGCAGTCCTTCGCGAAGTTGTCGAAGGCGAGCTGGAACCCGGCGTTCTGCTTGACCGTCGACTCGATCGTGGTCTGCGTCGGGTCGACCGCGCCGTCGAGCAGCAGGGCGCGCACGTTCTGCGGGAACGCCTCGGCGTAGGCGGTGCCCAGCTCGGTGCCGTAGGAGAAGCCCGCGTAGGTAAGCTTCTCGTCACCGACGACGGCACGCAGGATGTCCATGTCCTTCGCGACGTCCCGGGTGCCGACGTTGGCCAGCACCTCGGCACCGGTCCGCTCGGTGCAGCGCTCGGCGAACTGCCTGCTGTGCGCCTCGGCGGCCGCGACGCCCTCCGGCGACGGGTCGGCGAAGACCTTCGTGCGGTCCTCGTCGTTCTCCTGGTCGGTCAGGCACTCGATCAGCGGCACGCTGGCACCGGTGCCGCGCGGGTCGAACCCGATCAGGTCGAACCGGTCACCGAGGCCGTTCGCCGCCCAGGTCGAGGCCTGGCCCGCCAGGAACGAGGTGCCCGACGCACCGGGGCCACCGGGGTCGGTGAACAGCGAGCCGATCTTGTCGCCGGTGGCCTTCTTGCGCAGCAGCGCGATCTGCATGGTCTCGCCGTCGGGCTCGGCGTAGGCCTGCGGGACGGTGACCCGGGTGCAGTCGAGCTCCGGATCGGCGTAGGCCGCCTGGTCCTGCGCGGTGGGCGCGTAGTCGGCGCACGGGCCCCAGCTGAGCTCCTGGCCGTAGAACCGGTCGAGGCCCTGCGGCCGCGTGGGATCCGGCGCCTCGTCGGTCGCCCCCGGGCCCGAGCACGCACCGACCAGCACCAGCACCGCCACCCCCAGCGATGCGACGCCCGCGGCCCGCCCGCGCTGCCGGCCGGGAAGCGCTGCGGGACGGGATCGTGAGACGGGTCCGCCGACCCGGGAGCGCAGCATTCGGGGGAGCATGTCCGGAGCATGCCATCGCCCCCCGACGGTCACCGACGCGGCACCGGCTGGTGAGCGTTCCCACACCTCGGCCCGCTGCAGGGCGTTCCGCTGCCACCCTGGGAACAGCCATCGACGGCGAACCCGGGGACCCGTGACCAGCGCGGGCCTCGAGGACGGAAGGAGCTCAGCGATGAGCACTCAGGACCACGGCGAGGTCACCGCGCCCTACCGGGCTCCGGCGGCGCCCCCGAAGCGCACCCGCGTGCACCACCTGCTGCAGTGGAAGCAGGAGGGCAGGCGCTGGCCGATGCTGACCGCCTACGACGTCTACACCGCGGAGATCTTCGACGACGCCGGCATCCCGGTGCTGCTCGTCGGCGACTCGGCGGGCAACAACGTCTTCGGCCACGACAACACGATCCCGGTCACGGTCGACGAGCTGATCGGGCTGACCCGGGCCGTGGTGCGCGGCGCGCGCAGCGCGCTGGTCGTGGCGGACCTGCCCTTCGGCAGCTACCAGGTCTCGCCCGGCCAGGCCCAGGAGACGGCGTTCCGGTTCATGAAGGAAGCCGGTGCGCACGCGGTGAAGCTCGAGGGCGGCGCCCGGTTCGCACCCCAGGTCGAGGCGCTGACCTCGTCCGGTGTGCCGGTGATGGCGCACCTGGGCTTCACCCCGCAGAGCGAGCACGCGCTGGGCGGGTTCCGGATCCAGGGTCGTGGCGACGGGGCCGACCGGCTCGTCGAGGACGCGCTGGCGCTGCAGGAGGCGGGCGCGTTCGCGGTCGTGCTGGAGATGGTGCCCGCCGACGTGGCGAAGCGGGTCACCGCGGAGCTGCGGATCCCGACCGTCGGGATCGGCGCCGGCCCGGAGTGCGACGCCCAGGTGCTCGTCTGGTCGGACATGGCCGGGATGAACCGTGGGAAGGTGCCGCGGTTCGTGCGCCGCTACGCCGACGTGGGCGGGGTGCTGCACCGGGCGGCCACCGCGTTCGCCGCCGACGTGCGCGGCGGCGAGTACCCGGCCGAGGAGCACAGCTACCACTGACGACCACTGACACCACTGCCCCGGTCCGGGGCGGGCCGGGCGCGGCCCGCCCCGGACGGCTCAGGCGCCGTGCGGTGCGGTCACGATGCCGGGGATCCCGCCGCCCGCGCGGTGCCGGGCGAGCATCCTGGTTGCCGGGTTCTCCCGGCGGGTGAGCAGAACCTGCAGCGACGCCAGCCGCTCGAGGTGCCCGGGTTCGCCACGCAGCGCGGTCGCCGCGGCGTCGAGCACGGCCTGGGAGCCGCTGCGGATCGCCGGGTCCGACCAGCCACGCAGCGCGGCGCGCCGGTGTGCGAGCGCATCCGGGGTACGCCGGCGCCCGGTCAGCGTGCCGTCGCGCAGCACCCCGGTGAGCAGGCTCAGCAACGCGCCCGGCAGCCCGGCACGCCCACCGTCGGCGGGCTCCTCCCCCGGCAGCACCGCCACCGCGTCGAACGCCTTGAACTCGATCCGGCCGATCTCACCCGGGATCGCGGCGTGCCGGGTGAGGCTGGGGTCGGTCGGCAGCAGCGTCGCGGCCGGGTCCAGATAGGCGAGCGCGGCCGGGCGCGGCCCGGTCCGCCGCGACGTCCGCGCCGACTCGCCGACCCAGGGCCGGCCGTCGCGGAACGGCGACGAGAACGACCACGGCACCAGGTAGGGGCTGTAGTAGGTGAGCTTGGCGGCGGCGTCGGCCAGGTCCGCCGGGTCGGTCCCGCACTCCGGGAAGGACAGGTTGAGGTCCGGCCCCCAGGTGACCATGTGCAGGTGGGCGGTCCGTTCCTCGGGCGAGGACGCCATCAGCGTGCGCTCGTGCGCGTTCGCGGGCGGGTCCAGGCGGTAGGCCGAGCGCGCCGGGTGGAACCCGAACGCGACGGGGCGCAGCCCGTGCCGCGCGGCGACCCGGGCGAGCAGCTCGGCGTCGGCGCACAGCGCGGATTCGGCGGCCTCGACCGAGTCGTGCACGGCCGTGCGGATCTCGATTCCCTTCGGATCGAAGCGCCACAGCTCACCGTGCTCGTCGAGCCGCTCGTAGCCCTCGGCGTACCAGCGCTTGCAGCGGATCCCGGCGTCACCGATGCGCAGGTCGTGCTGGTCGTCGGGGAGCTCGGGCAGCTCGTCGACGACGGCGGCGACCTCGGCGTGGCTCAACGTCGCGAAGTCGGCGAGGGAGCCGTCCGCCCGCAGCAGGGCGAGCTCGTGCTCGATGCCGTACCGCACCGGCCCCCGCACGATCACCCCCGGCCCGCCTGTCATGGTGAGCCTACCGGCGCGCCGCCGCGTCGGGATGTGATCCGGACCCGGCCGTGCTCACCCGTTCCGCCCTGGACAACACCGCGTCGAACGGTCAGCCTGGTGACGGCAGCCACACCAGGTCCGCCCGGACCCGGATCACGGGAGGCGTCATGAGGTTGGGTCGCAAGATCTCCGAGGGATTCGCCGTGGACCACGAGGCCGACCGGATAGCTGCGGCGCAGGAGGCCCCCCGGCCCACCGCCGCCGAGCCCGAGTTCGCGGACTGGTCGCCGGTCGATCACGAGCACCCGGCGCGCTCGGGGTCCCGCGAGGACTGATCGCCGTGCGCGGCCCGTTCCACCGCACACCGCGGGAACACCCGACCGGCCCGCTCGACGGGCACAAGCTGGCCTTCCCGATGCTGTCCGCCGACGGCACGCGGGCCGGTTTCAGCGGTGTCACGCTCGGCCGGGCGCACGTCTACCGCACCGTCGACGACGCGGTGTGCGCGCACGGCTGCCGGCACGCCTGCCCGTCCCGCTGGTGCGACTGCGGCTTCTACTGCTTCCACTCCGACACCGACGCCCGCGAGCTGGCCTGCGCCCCGGAGCACCAGGGCTCGGTGCTGCTCGAGGTCACCGTGTCGGGCCGGTTCCGCCGCTACGAGCTGGGCCTGCGGTACGCCCGGCAGCGGGTCCGCTCGATCCGGATGCGGCCGTGCCGGTGCGGGGCGGCGGTGTCCGCGCTGGCCGACACCGGCGCGGGCCAGCGGGGCTGGCGCCGTCTCGAACCGGTCTGCGGCCGCTGCGCGGGCGCCCGGCCGGTGCTGACCCCGGACCGGTTCGCCCGGCTGGCCGGGATCGAACGGTTGCCCGACGACGTCCCGGCCGGGCCGCTGGCCCCGGTCGGCGGTGCGGCCGAGCGCCTGCTGGACGACTCGGCGTTCGGTGGGCGGGACCCGATCGAGGGCGACGCGGTCGCGACGGCCGGTGCGGTCACCGTGCTCACCGCCGAGATGGCACTGCTGCAGGCCCGGCTCGACGAGATGGCCCGTCAGCTCGGCCGGGCCACCGCGCGGCTCGACGAGCTGGAGGGGCGGGACTGAGCCGTCGGACCGCCGTCACAGCCAGGACGGCAGCGGCCCGGGCAGGTTGCCCCCGGCATCGCGTACCCCCTTGCCGAACGGCCGCCCGAGCAGCCAGGCGATGAGGTCCGGGGCACGGCCCCGGACCGTGCCCAGGTCCGTCGGGGCCGTCCCGTCGGCGCCGGCGGGCCCGGGTCCGAACTCGAGCACCTGACCGGTCCGTGACTCCTCCAGCCGGACGCGTGGGCACCCGGGTGTGCGTTCCAGGTGCGCGGCGACGTCGGCCACCAGTACCCGGCGCATCGGGATCGGCAGGTCCTTGAACGATGCACCGACGTCGAGGTCCACCGCGTGGATCCACACCTCCCTGGCGCGCAGCCAGGGCACCGCCCTCGCCGGGATCTCGATGCCCTGCGCGGTGCGGACCCTGGCCGACCAGGCCCGCGCCGGCATCGTCCGCACGGTGTCGGCCAAGCGGTCGGACGAGGCGATGACGTCGGCCCGGATCCGGTCGGGGTCACGCGCGGCGCCCGCGGCGATGTCGGCGTCGCGCGCCTGGGGGCTGCGGTAGGCGGGCGTCTCGGTCCCGGTCCGCGCCCAGCTCAGCAGGTTGCACATGGCGTCGGCGTTGCGGGCGACGTGGGTGAGCACGTGCGCCCTGGTCCAGCCGCCGAGCAGCGACGGCGCGGTGAACGCCTCGTCGCCCATCCGGGTCATCAGGCCGCGCAGGTGGGCCTGGCCGTCGCCGGCCCAGGCCAGCGAGTCCGGCAGCGGCGGTGGGACGGCGGGTCCGGCAGCGGGTTCGGCGGCGGGCAGGCCCCCGCTCACCGCACGGACCGGCAGACGTTGCGGCACTCACCGACCCCGTCCACCGCGGTGACGATCTCGCAGCCCTCGGTCAGGTAGCGCGGCGGCGTGCGGGCGTCGCCGACGCCGCCGGGGGTGCCGGTGGCGATGACGTCACCGGGGTTGAGGGTGAGGATCGTGGACAGGTACACGATCAGGTCGACGACGCCGAAGACCAGCTGGTCGGTGGTCGAGTCCTGCATGATCTCGCCGTCCAGCTCGGAGCGGATGCGCAGCGCGCCGCCGTCCGCCGGGTCGGCCGGCAGCTCGTCCGGGGTGACCAGCTCGGGCCCCAGCGGGGTGGAGTGCTCCCAGGTCTTGCCCTGCAGGAACTGCTTGGTGCGACGCTGGTAGTCGCGCATGCTCACGTCGTTCAGCACGGTGTAACCGGCGATCGCGGCCCGGGCCGCCTCGGCGTCGGCGTGCCGGACCGACCGCCCGATGACGACGGTCAGCTCCGCCTCGTAGTCGACCCGGTCCGACTGGGCGGGCAGCTCGATCTCGTCCCGCGCCCCGATCAGCGCGGGCGCGAACTTGCCGAAGATCGTCGGGTACTCGGGCAGCTCGTTGCCCATCTCCAGCACGTGATCGCGGTAGTTCAGCCCGATGCAGATGATCTTCTCCGGGCTGGGAACGAGCGGCGCGTGATCCAGCCGGGCGGCGTCGTGCACCGGGCCGTCGGCGCCGGTGGCGTGCTCGAACCAGTCGGGGCGCTCGAGCAGCGCACGGACGTCGGCCTCCCCCGTCTCGACGGCGCTGTCGCCGTCGATGCGCACCGCCCGGTGCCCGGTCGCGGTGCGGATCGTCGCGAGCCTCATCGTGAGCGTCCCTCCAGTGGATCCGTCGGCTGGGTCGACGGCCGTGTCGTCACCACCGCCGCCTGCGTCCGGCTGAGAGTCTGCGGCACCGCCTCCGGTGACCCCACCCCAGGGGTGGGGTCACCGGAGGCTCAGATGGCGGCGGCCTCGTCCTCGGCCTCCCCGCCGCGGACCGGGAGATCCGCGAACACCGCGGGCGGCTCCCGCCAGGCGTCCTGCGGGGCGCCGGACCGGGCGGCGGTCACCGCCCGCCACACCCGCTGCGGGGTGCACGGCAGGTCGATGTGCCGCACACCGAGATCGGCGAGCGCATCGACCACCGCGTTCTGCACCGCGGGTGTCGAACCGACCGTCGCGGACTCGCCGATCCCCTTCGCCCCCAGCGAGTTCAGCGGCGTCGGGGTCTCGGTGGTCGCCACCTCGAACTCGAACAGGTCGGCCGCGGTCGGGATCGTGTAGGCGGCCAGGCTCGAGGTCAGCGGCTGGCCCTCCTCGTCGAACAGGACCTGCTCGTGCAGCGCCTGGGCGATGCCCTGGGCCAGGCCGCCGTGCTGCTGGCCCTCGACCAGCAGCGGGTTGAGGATCCGCCCGCAGTCGTCGACGGCGACGTGGCGCAGCGGGGTGACCCGCCCGGTGTCGGTGTCGACCTCGACGACCGAGACGTGCGCGCCGAACGGGAACGTCGGCCCGGCCTGCCGGGAGTCCAGACCCACGTGCAGCTCCTCCCCCACCAGCGCGGCCCGGCGGTGCACCTCGGCCCAGCCCACGGTCGGGCCACCCGGCACACCGGAGACGCCGAACCGGCCGTCGTCGGTGATCCGCACGTCGTCGGCGGAGGCCTCCAGCAGCGACGCGGCGAGCTTGCGGGCCCGCTCGTAGAGCTCGTGCGCGGCCTCGGCCACGGCGGTGCCGCCCAGCTGCAGCGAGCGCGACCCGCCGGTCCCCGCGCCACGTGGGACCAGCGCCGTGTCGGACTGCACGTACCGGATGTTCTCCAGCGGGATGCCCAGCCGGTCGGCGACCAGCATCGAGAACGACGTCGCGTGCCCCTGCCCGTGCGCGGAGGTCCCGGCCGACACGGTCGCGGTGCCGTCCTCGTGCACGGTCACCGAGCCGTACTCCCCGCCACCCCCGCCCGCGGTGATCTCCACGTAGACGGCGGTGCCGATGCCGAGGCGGACCGGGTCGCCGGCGGCCCGCCGGCGCGCCTGCTCGGCGCGGAGCTCGTCGTAGCCTGCGATCCGCAGTGCCTCGCGCAGCGGCAGGTCGTAGTCGCCGACGTCGTAGGTCGCCCCGGTCGGCGTGGTGTGCGGGAACGCCGTGGGATCCAGGAAGTTGCGCCGGCGCAGCTCCACCGGGTCCATGTCCAGCTCGACCGCGGCCACGTCGACCAGGCGTTCCAGGTGCGCGGCGGCCTCCGGGCGGCCGGCGCCGCGGAAGGCACCCATCGGCGTCGTGTTGGTCAGCGCGGCGACGGCGTCGTAGCGCAGCGCCGGGATGTCGTAGACCCCGGTCGCCATCAGGTAGGTGGTCCGCAGCGGCAGCGCGCCGCCGAACCCCGCGTACGCGCCGGAGTCACCGATGACCCGGGCGCGCAGGCCGGTCATCCGGCCGTCGCGGGTGAGACCCAGCTCGTAGTAGCCGACCTGGCCGCGGCCGTGCGGCATCGACACCATGTTCTCCGAGCGGGTCTCCACCCAGGTCAGCGGGCGGCCGAGCGCGCGGGCGGCGACGGCGACCGCGGTGTGCTCGGCGAGCACACCCGCCTTGGCGCCGAACCCGCCGCCGACGTGCGGTGCGATCACCCGGATGTCGCCGGGTTCCAGGCCGAGCAGGCCTGCCAGCTGGGCGCGGAAGCCGTGCGGCATCTGGGTGGAGACGTGCACGGTGAGCGCGAACTCGTCATCGGGCCCACCGGGTTCGACGGCGATCGCGTTGCCCTCCAGCGGCACCGCCGCCACCCGCTGGTTCTCCATCCGGACCCGGACGACCACCTCGGCACCCTCGATCGGGTCCGGCCCGGGCCCACGCTCCCCGGCCGCGAGGTTGCTGCCCAGCTCCGGGAACTGCAGCTCGGCGCCGTCGGCCAGCGCCGCTTCGGGATCGGTGACGGCGGGCAGCGGGTCGTAGTCGACCTCGACCAGCTCGGCCGCGTCCACCGCGGCCGCCCGGCTGTCGGCGACGACGAGCGCGACCGCCTCACCGACGAACCGGACCCGGTCGGTCGCCAGCGGCGGGCGCGGGATCTCGGGGTTGAGCACCATCAGGCCGTGGTGGGCGGGCAGGGCGAGATCGGCCGCGGTGTGCACGGCGAGCACCCCGGGCGCGGCCGCGGCCGCGGTGGTGTCGATGCCGGTGACCAGCGCGTGCGCCAGCGGCGACCGGACGAAGACGACGTGCGCGAGCGAGTCCCGGCGCAGGTTTCCCACATAGGTGCTGCGGCCGGTGATCAGGTCGGCGTCCTCGACGCGGCGGACCGATGTTCCCAGGATCGAACCAGGCATGTGAGCCACGCTACCGGACAACCGGAGGGCCGTCCGGTTAGCCGGCGCGGCGGACGGGTCACGTCGTCGCGTGCGTCTCCACCTGCGGTCACCGGCCGGGACGGCCGGTAGCGTCCCGGCCATGCCCGAGTTCCACCACACCGACGTGCTCCCGCTCGGTCCGGACGACACCGAGTACCGCGAGCTCGACCTGCCCGCGGGCGCCGTGACCGAGGCCGCCGGCCGCACCTTCCTCGAGGTGCCGCCGGAGACGATCACCGGACTGGTCCGCGCCGCCGTCACCGACATCCAGCACCTGCTGCGGCCCTCGCACCTGCGGCAGCTGCGCGCCATCGTCGACGACCCGGAGGCGAGCGGGAACGACCGGTTCGTCGCCATGGACCTGCTGCGCAACGCCTGCGTCTCGGCCGGCGGCGTGCTCCCGATGTGCCAGGACACCGGCACCGCCATCGTGGTCGGCAAGAAGACCGAGACCGTGCTGACCGGTGGCGACGACGAGGCGGCGGTCTCCCGCGGCGTGTTCGAGGCCTACCAGGAGCTGAACCTGCGCTACTCGCAGATGGCGCCGCTGAGCTTCTGGGAGGAGAAGAACACCGGGACCAACCTCCCGGCCCAGGTCGAGCTCTACACCAAGCCCGGCCGCGACCCGTTCTACGAGTTCCTGGTCATGGCCAAGGGCGGTGGATCGGCCAACAAGACGTTCCTCTACCAGGAGACGAAGGCGCTGCTGAACCCCAAGCGCCTCGCCGCCTTCCTCGACGAGAAACTGCGTTCGCTGGGCACCGCGGCCTGCCCGCCCTACCACCTCGCGATCGTCGTCGGCGGCATGTCCGCCGAGTACACCCTCAAGGTCGCCAAGCTCGCCTCCGCCCGCTACCTGGACAACCTGCCCACCGAGGGCTCGCCGCTGGGGCACGCGATCCGGGACACCGACCTGGAGCAGCAGGTGCTGGAGCTGACCCGCAACTTCGGGATCGGCGCCCAGTTCGGCGGCAAGTACTTCTGCCACGACGTACGCGTGATCCGGCTGCCCCGGCACGGCGCGTCGCTGCCGGTCGGCGTGGCGGTGTCCTGCTCGGCCGACCGCCAGGCCAAGGCGAAGATCACCCCGTCCGGGGTGTACCTGGAGCAGCTCGAGCGCGACCCGGCCCAGTACCTGCCGGACACGGTGTCGGAGAACCTGTCCGACGAGGTCGTGCGGATCGACCTGAACCGGCCGATGGACGAGATCCGGGCCCAGCTCTCCCAGCTGCCGGTGAAGACCCGGCTCTCGCTGACCGGTCCGCTGGTCGTGGCCCGCGACATCGCCCACGCGAAGATCGCCGAGCGGCTGGACGCGGGCGAGCCGATGCCGCAGTACCTGCGCGACCACGCCGTCTACTACGCGGGCCCGGCCAAGACCCCCGAGGGGTACGCGTCCGGCTCGTTCGGCCCGACCACCGCGGGCCGGATGGACTCCTACGTGAAGCAGTTCCAGGAGGCCGGTGGGTCGCTGGTGATGCTCGCGAAGGGCAACCGGTCCCGGCAGGTCGTCGACTCCTGCGCCGCCAACGGCGGGTTCTACCTGGGTTCGATCGGTGGCCCCGCGGCCCGGCTCGCACAGGACTGCATTCGCAAGGTCGACGTGCTGGAGTACCCGGAGCTCGGCATGGAGGCGGTCTGGAAGATCGAGGTCGAGGACTTCCCGGCCTTCGTCGTGATGGACGACAAGGGCAACGACTTCTTCGCCGACACCTCGGCACCCACCCTGCAGGTCTCGTTCCGCAGCTGAGGCACGCCGGCCCCCGGCCGACCCCGCACAGGGCGTCAGGCCAGCTTGCGGGGGCCGGCGTCACGGCGGCTGGGCGGCCGCCCGACCGTCACCCTGGCCCCGGTCACGAATGCACCCTCCGGGGACGCCAGCACCGGGTCCAGGGCCAGCGACCGGATCTGCGGGATGTCCTCGGCGAGCCGGCCGATCCGCAGCACGACATCCTCCAGCGCGGCCGTGTCGACCGGCTCGGTGCCGCGGTAGCCGGTCAGCAGCGGGGCGGCGCGAGGCGCCCGGATCAACCGGCGGGCGTCCTCGGTCGACACCGGCAGCACCCGGTAGGCACGGTCGTCGAGCAGCTCGGTCGCCATGCCGGAGAGGCCGAACGCGAGCAGCGAACCGAACGACGGGTCGTCGACGACCTCCAGCTTGCAGGACGTGCCCTTGGGAGCCATCCGCTGCACGTACACCTCCCCCGACCCGGTGACCCGGGACAGCTCGGCGTGCGCCACGCGCACAGCCTCCGCCGAGGCCAGGTCCAGCCGGACGCCGACGAAGTCCCCGCGGTGCCGCCACTCGTCGGCGGTCGCCTTGAGCACCACCGGGTAGCCGACCCGCTCGGCCGCGGCGACCGCGGCGTCGGCGCCGTCGACCCGCTCGAAGGCGACGACCCGTAGCCCGTAGCAGTCGAGCAGCTCGACCGCCTCGTCGTCGGTCAGCTGGTGCTCCGCGTCCGGCCCGAAGGAGGCGACCAGCCGCCGCGCCCGTTCGGTGTCGATCCCCTCGGGGACGACGAACTCGCCGACCGGCGTGTTCCGCCAGGCCGCGTACCGGGTGACCCGGCCGAGGGCCGACGTCGCCCGTTCCGGGCTGGCGTAGCTGGGGACCGAGCCGCGCCCGGGGGTGCCGTCGGCCTGCGGTACCGACAGCTCCTCCGGTATCCCCTCCGCGGCCAGGAAGACCGCGATCACCGGGACCCCGGCGCCGTCCGCCGCCTCGCGCAGCGCATGCGCGTGCGCCGTGCCCTCGACGGCGACCGGCGGCACGAACACCGCGATCAGCGCGTCCGGATGTCCCGGGCCCTCCAGCGCGGAACGCACCGCATCGGCGAACTCCGCGGGCGACGCCCGGGTGCCGACGTCGATCGGCTCGGCGGCAGGCTCCAGCCCCTCGTCCAGCAGGCCGTCGGTGACCAGGAGGTTCACCGCCGTCGAGTTCCCGACGACGCGGACCCGTCGCCCGGCGGGCAAGGGCTGGTAAGCGAGCAGCAGCGCGGTGTCGAACAGCTGCGGCAGGGTCTGCACCCGGATGACACCGGACTGCTCGAACAGCGCCTGCACGCTGGGCTCGTCGATCGGCGCGGCGACCGAGGCCAGCGACGGCAGTGGCCCGGTGTGCCGGCCGGACTTCACCGCGACGATCGGCTTGGTCCGGGCCAACCGGCGGGCGACCCTGGCGAACTTGCGCGGGTTGCCGAAGGTCTCCAGGTAGAGCAACACCTGGTCGGTGGCCGGGTCGGTCTGCCAGTACTGCAGGAGGTCGTTGCCGGAGACGTCGGCGCGGTTGCCCGCCGACACGAACGACGACAGGCCCAGCCCGCGGCTGCGCGCGTTCGCCAGGATCGCGGTGCCCAGCGCACCGGACTGGCAGAAGAAGCCCGTGCGGCCCGGGCCCGGCAGCGCCGGGGCGAGCGTCGCGTTGAGCCGGACCGCCGGATCGGGGTTGGCCACACCGAGCGCGTTCGGCCCGACGACCCGCATGCCGTGCGCCCGGGCCTCCGCGACGAGCCTGCGCTCGGCCACCGTGCCGCCGCCACCGGCGTCGGCGAACCCGGAGCTGATCACCACCAGCGCCTTGACGCCCTTGGCCAGGCAGGAGTCCATGACCTCGTCGATGTTCGCCGCCGGGACGGCGACCACGGCGAGATCCACCTCGTCCGGGATGTCGATCACCGACGGGTAGGCGCGCACGCCGCGCACCGAACGCGCGTCGGGGTTGACCGGGTAGACCGGGCCGGTGAACCCGGCCTGCAGCAGGTTCGACAGGACGGTGTGGCCGAGCTTGGTCTCGTCCGCCGACGCCCCGATCACCGCGACCGAACCGGGGTGCAGCAGGTTGGCCACGCTGCGCGCCTCGGCGGCCTGCTCCCGGGAGTCGCGCACCGCGATCGACTTCTCGGTCGGGTCGATGTCGAACTCCAGGTGCAGCACGCCCTCGGCGAAGGCCCGTTTGACCTGGTAGCCCGCTTCCCGGAAGACCCGGACCATCGCATGGTTCTCGACCAGCACCTCGGCCTCGAACCGGGAGAGGCCGTTCTCCCGGGCGGCCGCGGCGAGGTGCTCCAGCAGGATCGAGCCGAGCCCGCGGGACTGGTGGTCGTCGCGCACGACGAACGCGACCTCGGCGGAGGTGACCGGCTCGTCGGTCCCGGCCCCCTGCGCCGCGGCCGCCGAGCCGTTGGCGGTGAGCCCTTCGTACCGGCCGACCGCGATGATCTCGTCACCGAGCAGTGCCAGGAACGCCACCCGGGTGCGGTGGTCCACCACGGTGAACCGCTCCAGGTCGCGGGGCGAGATCCGCGGGTAGGGGCCGAAGTAGCGCAGGTAGCGGGTGCGGTCGGAGAGCTTGGCGTGGAAGGCGAGCAGGGCGTCGGCGTCGGCGGGGGTGATCGGGCGCAGATGCACGATCCCGCCGTCGGAGGCGACGACGTCGGCCTCCCACTGCCGGGGGTAGGGGTGCTCGTGCTGCGGGTCGTCGTCGGGCATGGGTCCGTCCTGTCCGCCGCTCAGTCCCGCGGGTCGTCGGGTTCGAGGCCGTGCAGCGGGAAGAGCGCACGGCGGGTCTCCAGGATGGCCGAGTCGACCCGATCACCGAACGACCCGCCCCAGCGCTCGAACGACGGGTCCGCGCCGTCGGACATCGAGACCGGCAGCGGCGCCCGGGTCCGGGTGGACGCCTTCGCCGTCCAGTCCGCCGGGATCGAGGTCTGCGGGTCGAGGTCGCGATCGAGCGCGACGGCCATCAGGTGTGTCCAGGAACGTGGGACCACCCGGTAGAGGGCGTAACCACCGCCGCCGAGGACCAGCCACTTCCCGCCCGCGGTGGTCTCGGCGAGCTCGCGCAGCGCGTGATAGATCGCGCGGTGGCCGTCCACGGACAGCTCCAGGTTCGCCAGCGGGTCCTCGGCGTGGGTGTCGGCGCCGCACTCGGTGACCAGCACCTGCGGCCGGAACTGCCCGAGCAGCGAGGGCACCACTCCGTGGAAGGCGCGCAGCCAGCCCGCGTCGCCGATCCCCGGTGGGAGCGCGACGTTCACGGCGTAGCCCTCACCGGCGCCCCGGCCCAGCTCACCCGCCCAGCCGGTGCCCGGCCACAGGGTCAGCGGATGCTGGTGCAGGGAGATCGTCATGACCCGCGGGTCGTCGTAGAACGCGTCCTGCACACCGTCACCGTGGTGCACGTCGACGTCGACGTAGGCGATCCGCTCGTAACCCTGCTCCAGCAGCCAGGCGATCGCCACCGAGCAGTCGTTGTAGACACAGAACCCGGCGGCACGGTCGCGCATCGCGTGGTGCAGCCCGCCCGCCATGTTCACGGCCCGGTCCGCGCGGCCCTCCGCGATCTCCCGGGCCGCCCGCAGCGATCCGCCTGCGATGAGGGCGGCCGCCTCGTGCATGCCGAAGAAGACCGGGTTGTCGGCGGTGCCGAGCCCGTGGCCGACGCCGAACGGCGCCTCCGGCGCCGACCGCACGGCCGTCTGGTAGCCGGGGGTGTGCACGCGGCTGAGGTCGGCCTCGCTCGCCGGCTCCGGCTCGATCAGCTCGACGCCGTCGAGTACGCCCAGACCGCGCGACAGCTCCATCATCAGATCGAGCCGCACCGGGTTGAGGGGGTGGTCGTCGGACAGCTGGTAGCCGAGGAACTCCGGTGTCCACACCACCGACGTGCGCGCGCTCATGGGTGGGGACCGTATGTCAGGCGCGGGGTCACGGTCACCTCCGAGCCGCCCACGGCCGGTCCCCGGTGGCGGCGGGGCGCTGCGGGTCCGAACTCCACTCCGACCAGGAACCCGGGTACAGCGCAGCCGGTGCGTCCGGTGTGGTGAGCCCCGACTCCTCCAGCGCCAGCACCAGCGCGCAGGCGTTGACCCCCGATCCGCAGTAGGCGCCGGCCGGGGCCCCCGGGGTCATCCCGGCGGCGCGGAACCGGTCGGCCAGCTGCGCGGGGGGCAGCCAGCGTCCGTCCGGCCCCGCGTTGGCCGCCGCCGGGGTGTTGCGGGCGCCGGGGATGTGCCCGGCCCGCGGATCGACCGGCTCGGTCTCGCCACGGAACCGGGCCGCGGCGCGGGCGTCGAGCAGCACTCCGTCGCGGGCCAGCGCGGCAGCGCCGTCGGCGTCGACCACAGGCATCCCGCCCGGACGGACCACCACGTCACCGGGCGGCGGTGCCGCGGGCTCCGGGGCGGTGCCGTCGGTACCGGCGACCGGCAACCCGGCCGCCTCCCACGCGGTGAACCCGCCGTCGAGCACCCGGACCCGGCCGGGCGCGACACCGGCCCAGCGCAGCAGCCACCAGGCACGGGCGGCGACCGAGCCGTCGACGTCGTCGTAGGCGACGACGAGCTGCCCGGGCGCGTCGTCGCGGATCCCCGCGCCGCGCAGCACCACCTGCAGCGCGGCGGGATCCGGCAGCGGGTGCCGCCCGCCCGGACCCGGCGACGCCGGACCGGCCGCCAGTTCGGAGTCGAGGTCGACGAAGACCGCGCCCGGTATCCGGCGGGCGGCGTGGTCGCCACGCCCGGGCGGCCCGAGCAGCCGCCATCGCACGTCGAGCAGCACGGGGCGGACGGTGGAGGCGAGCAGGTCCGCAAGGGCCTCGGGCGCGATCATGGAACCGGACACGCGCCCCATCCTGCCCCGGACGGGCGCACCGTGCCCGGGCGCCGGCCTGGGTAGACTGGACGTCGAACGAAGGGGCCCCACGTGAACGACCTCATCGACACGACGGAGATGTATCTCCGAACCATCTACGAACTCGAGGAGGAAGGCGTCGTCCCGCTGCGCGCGCGGATCGCCGAACGCCTCGGTCAGAGCGGTCCGACCGTCAGCCAGACCGTCGCCCGGATGGAGCGGGACGGTCTGGTGGTCGTGGCCGGGGACCGGCACCTCGAACTGACCGACGAGGGCCGCAGCCGCGCCGTCGCCGTCATGCGCAAGCACCGGCTCGCGGAGCGTCTGCTGATCGACGTGATCGGCCTGGAGTGGGAGCTCGTCCACGCCGAGGCGTGCCGCTGGGAGCACGTCATGAGCGAGGACGTCGAGCGCAAGCTGCTCCGGCTGCTCGACAAGCCGACGGTGTCGCCCTACGGGAACCCGATCCCGGGCCTGGAGGAGCTGGAACGTGGCGACGGCCTGTCCGCCTCGTCCTCGGTGCCGCCCGCGCTCGAGATCGGCCTGCAGCGCCTCGACGAGTTCGCCCGCCGTGGTGGCGGCGGGGTCGAGGTGCGCCGGATCGCCGAGCACGTGCAGAACGACGCGGACCTGATGGCCGAGCTCAAGCTGGCCGGGATCGTGCCAGGGCACGTGGTCGAGGTCGGCTCGATCCCGCGGTTCGGCGATCCCGTCCCGGTGGTCACCGAGGGCGAGAAGGCCACCGTCGCGCCCCTGGTGGCGCACGCCGTCCTGGTCCGGGCGCAGTAGGCGCCCTGCGTCCCGGGGGGCCGACGACCCGTCCGGGCGCGGGGTGAGAGGCTCGCACCGTCGGATCGGCGCGGTGGGAGGACCGGAGTGAAGCTGCTCGTCACCGGTGGGGCGGGGTACGTCGGCAGTGTGTGCGCGGCACATCTGCTCGGGGCCGGGCACGAGGTGGTCGTGCTCGACGACCTGTCCACCGGCCACCGGGACGCGGTCCCCGCCGGAGCGGCCCTCGTCGAGGGTGAACTCGGTGCGACCGCCGGGGACGTGCTCGCCGGTGGCTCGTTCGACGGGGTCCTGCACTTCGCCGCACGATCGCTGGTCGGTGAGTCGGTCGAGCGCCCGCAGCGGTACTGGGAGGGCAACGTCGTCGCCTCGTTCCGGCTGCTGGAGGCGATCCGCGAACACTCGGTGCCGCGACTGGTCTTCTCCTCGACCGCCGCCACCTACGGTGAGCCGGACCGCACACCGATCCCGGAGACCGCGGCGACCAGCCCGACGAACCCGTACGGGGCCAGCAAGCTCGCCATCGACCACATGATCACCTCGTACGCGCACGCACACGGCCTGGCCGCGACCAGCCTGCGGTATTTCAACGTGGCCGGTGCGCACGTCGACGGCGAGCACCGGATCGGTGAGCGGCACGCGGTCGAGACCCACCTGATCCCGCTGGTGTTGCAGGTCGCCGGTGGCACCCGGGAGTCCATCTCGATCTACGGGGACGACTGGCCGACCCCGGACGGCACCTGCGTGCGTGACTACATCCACGTCGACGACCTGGCCGACGCTCACCTCCTCGCCCTCGAGCACGCCACCCCCGGCAGGCATGACATCTACAACCTGGGCAGCGGTCGCGGCTTCTCCGTGCTCGAGGTGGTGGAGACCTGCCGCAGGGTGACCGGGCACCCGATCCCGGCGGTCGTGGCGCCGCGACGCGGGGGCGACCCGGCGGTGCTGGTCGCCTCGAGCGACCGGGCGGCCGAGCAGCTGGGCTGGAAGCCCTCGCGCACGGAGATCGAACGGATCGTCTCCGACGCGTGGGAGTTCGCCCGTAGCCGCTGATCCGGTCACCGGGGGCCGCCCGGTCCGCCGGTGCCGATCAGCTCGGTGAGCAGACCCCGCAGACCCCGGGGGCCTGCGCACGGTGACGCCGCCCCCGGCGTCATCGCCTCCCGCAAGGAGGTGTCCACCACCGCGGCAAGGACGTGATCCGGGTTGTCGGCGAACGCCCGCTCCACCGCGAGCGCGGCCAGCGGCCCGTCGCCGCGCAGCAGCGCGCACACCGCCAGCAGCGCCGCCGGATGTGCCCGGTCGGGGGACGGCAGCGCCCGGGTCAGGGCCGCCCACAGCTGCTCGGCGTGCGGGGCCTGCGCCCCCAGACACCGCCGCAGGGCCTCGTCCCGGAAGGCCGGGTCACCGAAGGCACCGCGGAAGCGCTGCGCGACGCGGTCGTCGACGACGAGCCGGCCGGCGGCCGCCTCGGTCATCGCGGAGCCCAGCAGGGTGAGCCCGGAGCGCGCCGCGGCGCGATCGCGCAACGGCACGACCGTGGCGAGCCGGTCCCGCCGCTCGCGGTCGGCGGCACCCCCGTCGAGCTGGCTGCGGACGGCCGCCCGGTCGGGGAGCACCGCCGTGCCCTCCAGCACCGCGGCGGCCGCGGCCAACGGGGTGGCGGACGGGCCGGGCACCGACCCCGAGCATCCGCACTCCTGCCCGGGCAACGGGTAACAGCTCCAGCGGTCGCCCTCCCCGGTCCCCGCCGTCCAGATGATCGCCAGCGGAACGATCCCCGCCCGTCCGAGCGCGCGCCGGACGGCGACCGCGACGTCACGACGGGTGCGCCGGGGTACCCGCCGCCCTGCGGTGTCCCCCCGTCCGGTGCCGCGGACGACGACGGCCACCGCCTGCGCCGGCCCGTCCCCGGACAACACCGACACCGCCTCGTCGCACACCCGCCGCACCGCGTGCGGGGCCGGCAGGTCGGCCCGCAGGGTGAGGCCCACCCGGCCGGCCCCCTCCGGGCCACCGATCCCGACCAGGACCAGTGAGTCCTGCGGGTGGAAGCCGATCAGCACCGGGACGGCCGC
Organism: Pseudonocardia sp. NPDC049635; assembly: GCF_040659795.1. Classification (NCBI taxonomy): domain Bacteria; kingdom Bacillati; phylum Actinomycetota; class Actinomycetes; order Pseudonocardiales; family Pseudonocardiaceae; genus Pseudonocardia; species Pseudonocardia sp. NPDC049635. The sequence continues at coordinate 113,397 of NZ_JBFAON010000006.1, read as the reverse complement.
CAGGACGGCGCCGGCATCGGCGAGCCGCAGCACCGTGGCCCCGGGCCCCGATGACGAGGACGGTGAGGACGGCGGCCGGCCACCGGGCCGGGTGTGGGGATCGGGCTGCGCGGAAGTCGTCATACGGCGATCCTGCGCCGGACGGGCACGACCGCGCCGAAGCCGGAGCGGCGGCTGTGGACAACCGCCCTCGTGACCACTTCCGGAGGGGGTGTCGTGGACAACTCCGGGCACCGGACCCTCGAGCGCGCGGAATCGTCGGACCGGTCTGCTACGAGCGCCCCGCCGCATCGCCGGAACCTGCACCGATGTTCTGCCCGCGCCCGCTGCGCAGCAGACCCGCGGGAGGGTAGGAAAGACCCATGCGGGTGTATCTGGGTATCGACATCGGGACCTCCGGCTCGAAGGGCGTCGTGGTCGACACCACCGGCCGCCTGGTCGCCCGCGCCGACCGCGCGCACGACACCGCCCAGCCCCGCCCGGGCTGGGCCGAGCACGACGCGGAGGCGATCTGGTGGGGCGACTTCACCGGGATCGTGCGCGAGCTTCTCGCCGCCGTCCCGGAGGCGGAACCGGCGGGTCTGGGCGTGTCCGGGATCGGCCCCACCCTGCTCCCGGCCGACGCGGACGGCCGCCCACTGCGCCCGGCGATCCTCTACGGCGTCGACACCCGGGCCGGTGTGGAGATCGACGAACTGACCGCCGAGCTGGGTGCCGAGGCGATCCTCGCCCGCGCCGGGACACCGCTGTCGTCGCAGGCGGTGGGCCCGAAGTGGCGCTGGCTGGCCCGGCACGAGCCCGACGTCTACCGGCGGAGCTCGCTGTTCCTCATGTGCTCGTCCTACCTGGTGCACCGGCTCACCGGGGAGTACGTGCTCGACCACCACTCGGCGAGCCAGTGCGACCCGATGTACGACCTCGCCGCCGCGGACTGGGCCCGCGACTGGGCCGGGCTGACGGCGCCGGGGATCGAGCTGCCGCGGTTGCTGTGGCCGACCGAGGTGGCCGGCCACGTCACTGCCGCCGCGGCGGCCGAGACCGGGCTGCCGCAGGGCCTGCCGGTCACCGCCGGGACCGTCGACGCCTGGGCCGAGGCCACCAGCGCCGGTGTCACCTCCCCCGGAGAGGTCATGGTCATGTACGGCACCACCATGTTCCTGATCGAGGTGATCGACCGGGCGCACCCGCACCCGGCGATGTGGACCACCCGCGGCGTCGTCCCCGGCAGCACCACCCTCGCGGCCGGGATGGCCACCTCCGGCGCCATCACGAACTGGTTGCGGGACCTGACCGGTGAGGGCTTCGCCACGCTCGTCGCCGAAGCCGCACAGGTGCCGCCGGGCAGCGGCGGCCTGTTGCTGCTCCCCTACTTCGCCGGCGAGCGGACCCCGCTGTTCGACCCGGACGCCCGCGGCATCGTCGCCGGGTTGACCACCGGGCACACCCGCGGCGAGCTCTACCGGGCGGCGCTCGAGGGCATCGCGCACGGCGTCCGGCACAACCTGGAGGTGATGCGGCAGGCGGGTGGCGGAACGAAGCGGCTGGTCGCGGTGGGTGGCGGGGTCCAGGGCGGGCTGTGGACGCGGATCGTCACCGACGTGACCGGGGTGCCGCAGGACGTCCCGGAGCAGACCGTCGGCGCCGCGTTCGGCGACGCGTGGCTGGCCGCCGTCGCCACCGGTGCCGAGCCCGAGCTGCGCCGGTGGAACCCGGTCGCCCGGACCATCGAACCGGATCCGGCGGCCCGCGAGACCTACGACCGGTTCCATCCGCACTACCGCTCGCTCTACACCGCGACCCGGGAGACCGCGCATTTCCTGGCGGACCAGCGCCGGCGCGCATACCAGGCGTGACACGCTGTTCACGCGCCGGCTGTTGCCCGGCGCCCCGTCGGCGATGAGGCTGGGCGGTGTGACCGCCCCGGATGCCCTCCCCGCGTACGACTACGACCTGATCGTGATCGGTTCCGGACCCGGGGGGCAGAAGGCCGCGATCGCCGCCGCCAAGCTCGGCCGGCGGGTCGCGATCGCCGACCGTGAGCACATGATGGGCGGCGTCTGCGTCAACACCGGGACGATCCCGTCGAAGACGCTGCGCGAGGCGGTCCTCTACCTCTCCGGTTTCAGCCAGCGGGAGATGTACGGCGCGAGCTACCGGGTCAAGGCCGAGATCACGATCGACGACCTGCTCGCCCGGACCCGGCACGTGATCGGCCGGGAGACCGAGATCGTCCGCAACCAACTGCTGCGCAACCACGTGGACATCCTGACCGGCACCGCCCGGTTCGCCGATCCGCACACGGTCGTGGTCGAGGGCAGCGGGCGGGGCGACCACACCCGGGTCACCGCGGACAAGTTCGTGATCGCCACCGGCACCTGCCCGGCCCACCCGGACGCCGTCGCGTTCGACGGCGAGCGGGTGGTCGACTCCGACCAGGTGCTGCAGCTGGGCCGGGTGCCGGCCTCGATGGTCGTCGTCGGCGCGGGTGTGATCGGGATCGAGTACGCCTCGATGTTCGCAGCGCTCGGCACCCGCGTCACCGTCGTGGAGAAGCGCGACACGATGCTCGACTTCTGCGACCCGGAGGTCGTGGAGTCGCTCAAGTTCCACCTGCGCGACCAGGCCGTGACGTTCCGGTTCGGCGAGGAGGTGTCCTCGGTCGAGGTGAACGGGAAGGGCACCGTCACCAGCCTGGCCAGCGGGAAGCGGATCCCGGCCGACATGGTGATGTACTCGGCCGGCCGGCAGGGGATGACCGCCGAGCTGGACCTGGAGAAGGCGGGCCTGACGGCCGACCCGCGCGGCCGGATCACGGTGGACAAGCAGTTCCGGTCCGCGGTCGAGCACATCGCCGCGGTCGGCGACGTGATCGGCTTCCCGGCACTCGCCTCGACCAGCATGGACCAGGGCAGGCTGGCCGCCTACCACCTGTTCGACGAGCCGGTCCGCGAGCTGCACGAGCTGCAGCCGATCGGCATCTACACGATCCCGGAGATCTCGTTCTGCGGGCGCACCGAGGCCGAGCTGACCTCGGCGGCCGTCCCCTACGAGACCGGGCTCGCCCGGTACCGCGAGCTGGCGCGCGGTGCGATCGTCGGCGACTCCTACGGCATGCTCAAGCTGCTGGTGTCCGCGGAGGACCGGACACTGCTCGGCGTGCACGTCTTCGGGACGAACGCGACCGATCTGGTGCACATCGGGCAGGCGGTGATGGGCTGCGGCGGGACGGTCGACTACCTGGTCGACACCGTCTTCAACTACCCCACGCTGTCCGAGGCGTACAAGGTGGCCGCCCTGGACGCGACGAACAAGATCCGCGCGCTGGAGAGCGTGCAGGCCTCCTGATCAGGTGTAGGAGAAGCCCCTGGCGTCCAGCCACGGCTTGGGGTTGATCTTCTTCCCGCTCGGGTCGACCACCTCGATGTGCAGGTGCGGCCCGGTCGACTGGCCCCGGTTGCCGACCTCAGCGATCTGCTGCCCCGCGGCGACCCGCTCACCCACCGACACCAGCGAGCGGTTGATGTGGCCGTAGACGGTGATGGTCCCGTCGTCGTGCTGCACCCGGACCCACAGGCCGAAGCCGCTCGCCGGGCCGGAGCTGATCACGGTGCCGGCGATCGGGACGTTGATCGGGGTGCCGATCGGCGCGGCGATGTCCAGGCCCATGTGCTGGGAGCCCCAGCGCGAACCGAACCCGGAGGTGACCCGGCCCGCCACGATCGACACGGCGCCGCCTCCGGCCGCTGCGGACGCCTGCGTGGCGCTGCTGGCACCCGCGGCGCGGGCGGCCTCGGCGGCGCGGGCCCGCTCGGCGGCGGCCTCCTGCACCTTCGTGATCGACGCGACGGCACCGTCGACGGCGTCCGCGGCGCTGGAGTGCACACCGGCACCGGCGATGACGGTCTGCGCGGCGACCGAGGCACCGTCGGCCGCCGGGGTCGCCAGCGCGGCGATCGTGCCCGGATCGGCGATCGGGGCGGAGGCGGGGACCGCCTCGGGCACCGAGACGCCGGCCGCCGCGCCGCCACCGTTGAACGCCGCCGAGGCGGTGTCCAGCCAGCCGGTCACCGGTGCGCTGAGCAGGTCGCCGCCGACGGACGCGTGCGCGGCACCGGCGATGCCGCCGACCGCGACGACCGCGGCCGCGATCCGGGTGCCGGCCGAGTACCGGGAGCTCTCGTCGGACCGGTCGGCGCGGCGGGAGTGTCGCACGTGCGGACCGGACGGGACGCCTGCCATGCCTGCGACCCCTGCCACCGCGAACTGCGGTGACAGGAGCCCGAGGCTCGTGGGCCGACCCTGGGGGGAGCGATGCCGTGCCACGTCTTCCTTCCGGATCGCGGAGCGGCGGACAACCCGTGGGGAGCGGGGCAGCCCGTGGGGAGTCGGGCCGCGTCCGGTTCGTGACCGTTCCGTGATCTGGGGCCGACGTTAACCCGGCACGCCACGGCGGCAAACCCGAAGGAGTGATGACGAGACCACTGGAACCCGACGGGCGGTGAGCGGACGCTGCGTGACGAGAGCGGTCATCATCTGCCGTTCACCGCAGGGACGACCGGCCGATGCACCCGGGAACCGTCCCCCTAGCTGCGACGACGCACCCGCCTCTCGATCGGACGAGTGGTACGTCCGTTTGCCGATGAGTGTCGGTGGTCACTCGCAGTGGTCGCACCGGCAGTGCGTGGAGCGGGCCGGACCCGGGTGCCCGTCCCGGGCGGCGGGCCCGGCACACCCGTTCGGTCCACCCGTCCCGCACGTCCCGTACCGCCACTCACCCGGAACCGCGATTGCCCGGCCGTCCCCCGCCCGGTTGGCTGGAGCGCGTGCGCCGACTCCTGGTCCCCGTGCTGGCCGTGCTGCTGCTCGTCGGTCCCGCCCCCGTGGCGCTCGCCGCGCCGGGTCCGTCAGCGCGGTCCGCCACCCACTACGTCGCCCTCGGCGACTCCTACGCGGCCGGTGTCGGGGCCACGAGCGACCCGGCGAGCGGCGAGTGCCTGCGCGGGCCCGACGCCTACCCGGCGCTCTGGGCGCAGCGCCGTGCGCCGGCGTCGTTCACCTCCGTCGCCTGCAGCGGGGCGACCAGCAGCGAGGTGGTCGCGCGCCAGGTCAGGACGGTCGCCGCCGACACGACGCTGGTCACGATCACCGTGGGCGGCAACGACACCGGTTTCGGTCCGGTGCTGGCCACCTGCAGCACCGCCCCGGACGACGAGACCTGCCTGCGGGCGATCCGCGGTGGTGAACGGATCGCGGAGCTGTTCGCACCGGGCGGGCTGATCTCGGTGATCGTCGGGGTGCGGCTGCAGGCGCCGGATGCGCGGATACTCGTCCTCGGATATCCGCGGTTGTTCGAACCCGGCCCCGCGTGCGACGTCCCCGGCGTCCCGAACGCCACCCGCCGCGCCGCGCTGAACCGGGCCGCCGACACCCTCGACGACGCCCTTGCCGACGCAGCGCAACGCTTCCGCGGGCAGTTCGTCGACGTCCGCGACGCGTTCGCCGGGCACGGGCTCTGCGGTGCCGACCCGTGGATCAACCCGCCGGGTGCGGGCAGCCCGGCCGCCTACCACCCGACGGCCGCCGGGTACCGCGCCGGTTACCTGCCCGCCCTGGACGCGGCCGCCGCCCGGCCGTGAGCCACGCGCGGTTCGCCGCGGTGTCCACGGGGCGTCGACCGGCGTGCACCGGCCGGACCGTCCGGTCCGGCAGGGTCGCGGTATGCGTCGCCTCCTCGGCACCCTGCTCGTACCGGCCGCCCTGCTGGCCCTCTCCCCCGTCGCGTCCGCTGCACCGGACGGTGACGGCGGCGTCGAGGTGGTCGCGCACCGCGGCGCCTCCGCCGACGCCCCCGAGAACACCCTGGCCGCCGTGGACGAGGCGATCCGGCAGGGCGCCGACTCGATCGAGGTCGACGTGCAACGGACGGCCGACGGGCACCTGGTGTTGCTGCACGACACCACCCTCGTCCGCACCACCGACGTCGCGAGCGTCTTCCCGGGCCGCGCCACGGCGCCGGTCGGCACGTTCACGCTCGCCGAGCTGCAGCGACTCGACGCGGGATCCTGGTTCGCCCCGGAGTTCACCGGTGAACCGATCCCCACCCTCGACGAGCTGATCGAGCGCACCGCGGGCCGGGCCGGGTTGCTGATCGAGCTGAAGGACCCGTCGTCGTACCCGGGAATCGAGCGGCAGGTCGCCGACGCGATCGGGGCGCCGCGCCCCGACGTCGTCGTGCAGTCGTTCGACCACGACGCGATGCGCCGGTTCGCCGCGACCGCCCCGGAGGTCCCCGCCGGCTGGCTGTTCGCCACCCGGCCCACCGACGCACAGCTCGACGCCGCCGCGGCCGTCGCCGACCAGACGAACCCGAGCTTCCGCGTCACCGACGCCGCACTGGTCACGGCGGTGCGGTCCCGCGGCATGGAGGCCGGGGTGTACACGGTCAACTCCGAGACCGACATGCGCCGCATGATCGACGCCGGGGTGCAGCGGATCATCACCGACGTCCCGGCCACGCTGCGGGCCGTGCTCGGCTGACCGCGCGGCCGCCCCACCCGCCCGGGAGGACCGCGACACCCGCCACACAGCCCCGGACCTAGACTCGGGGCACCCCGATCGGTGGTGGTGAGTGGAGGGACCCGATGACGGCTGTGCGGCGGTTCGCGCTGCTCGTTCCGGTGGCGCTGGTGCTGCTCGCCGGCTGCGGCGGTTCACTCGCGACCCAGCCCGGGACCTCACGCCCGGCGCCGACCACCCAGGCCAGGGCGAGTACACCGTTCTGTGACGCCGTACAGGCCAGCCGCGATGCCACCCGGCCGGTCGGCGGGATCGGTCTGGGCCGCGCCGTGGAGGACGTCGAGTCGGTCGCCGCGAACGTCCGGCGGGCCAACCAGCAGGTCACCGGGCTGGCACCGCAGGAACTCAGGTCCGACTTCGACCGGGTGAACCAGGTCGTGGAACGTCAGCTGCAGCTGCTCGAGGCGAACGGCGGCGACACGATCGCCGTCGCCAGGGACCCGGGCATCGCCGAGGCCCGCAGCGACCCCGAGTACCAGGCGGCCAGCCAACGGATCAACGACTACGTCCGGTCGACCTGCGCGACCTGACCACCGTCGACGACGACCGGCGAACCGGTGCGCCACCCGAGGTAGCGGTCGGCCTCGACCAGCAGCGCGCCACCCAGCCACATCGCGACGATCGCGTCGTCGCCGAGGCCGAACACCGTCAGGAACGCCTCCGGCACCAGGTCCACCGGCGAGATCAGATAGGCCAGCGCGAGCAGGAACAGCGCGAGCCGGCCCTTCCCCAGGTGCGGGTAGCTGCCGCGCCAGGCGTCGCCCAGCATCGAGGGCAGTGCCCGCAGCCGCTGCGCGGGCCCGGGCTCACCGGATCCGCCACGGCGGGTGAGGGCACGGAAGAGCGTCGCGAACGCGGCCGTACGGCCGGCGCGACGACCCGCGGTCGAAGCAGATGCAGCGCTCATGTCGGGTGCAACGCCCGGGCCGCCCCCGGCGTTCCCAGGCGCCACGGTGACGCGTCGCTCCACCTGTCCCGCGCAGCCGTACCGCTCAGTGGTGCGATGCATCAGTGCGGTGCCGTGTGTCAGCGCGGTGCCGCGTGTCAGTGCGATGCGATGTAGATGTCGCGCAGCACACCGGCTTCGGTGGTCATCTCCGCCAGCCGCTGCTTCACCACGTCACCGATGCTGACCATGCCGCACAGCTTCCCGCGCGCCACGACCGGGAGATGGCGGTGCCGCCAACGGTTCATCAGGGCCATCATCTCGACCAGCGAGTCGTCCGGAGAGCAGGTGACCACCGACCGGGTCATCACGTCGGCGACGGTGAGCCGGGTCAGCCCGGCCCCCTCCGTGGCGAACCGCCGGACGATGTCGCGTTCGGAGATGATGCCGGCGATCCGTTCCCGGAACCCGTCGTCGGACACCACGAGGGCCCCGATCGCGGGCGGCCCGGCCAGCCGGGCGGCGGCCTCGCCGATCGTGTTCCACGGGAGCACCGTGTGCACGGTGTCGCCCTTGATCCGCAGGATGTCGGAGACCTTCATGTGACCCTCCGTCGCCGTCGCCGGACCACTGAGTGTCCGCCCACCGGACAGCGTTGCGAAAGCTAACGGGCGGGTCTCCTCCACGTCCGTGCCCTGCGCGCGCACCGCGTCACCAGCGCGGCACCGATTCCGACCACCACCGCCCCGCCGGCGAACGGAGCAACGGACCGCGCGATCTCACCGGCCCGCACGACGAGGGCCTCCCTGCGGTGGGCGATGCCCGCCGCCAGTCGGTCCAGGCTCGCTCGCAGCTCGGTGGCCGCCTGCACGACCCGGTCGTCACGGCCGTCGGCGTGTGCGGAGAGCCGGTCGCGCAACGCCGAAGGGGACACCTCGGTGAGGTCGAGCTCCTCGGCCGAGTCGGTGCCCTCGGCGGCCGCACCGGCATCGTCGGCCCCGGTGGGCTCCCGCCGGTCGTGACGTCCCACGGCGATCCTCCACTCGTCCGGCCCGGCCGGTCCGGGCCCGCCCGGCCAGTCAACGACATCGAGGCCGGTCCGGCCAGCGGTGGCCACGCCGGGCGCGTGGCCGACACATCTCGTTGCAACGCGATCGGTTTCGATATATCGTGATGGCACACGAGCCGGTCGAAAGGGAGGCTCCGACGAAAGGCTGCCCATCATGACGACGCGAGAAGGACACGTTCACCGGAGGCCGTTCGGCCGGTCCGGGCGGTTCGGGCGACCCGGCCCCTGCGGCCACGAGGAGGCACCCATGCACGACGAGCACCCGGACCACGAGGCCGGCGCGGCCCACGAAGGACACGGGGACCCGCACCGCGACGGACCGCGCAGGCGCGGACGCGGCCGGGGCGGCCCGGGGGGGCCGTTCGGCCGTGGCGGACCGGGCCCGTTCGGCGGTCCCGGCGGGTTCGGGCCCGGCGGCCCGTTCGGACCCGGCGGGCCGTTCGGACCGGGCGGGCCGGGGCGCGGCTTCGGCAGGCGCGGCAGGCGGACCGCCCGCGGCGACGTGCGGACGGCGGTGCTCGCCGTCGTCTCCGACGGCCCGCGACACGGCTACGAGATCATCCAGGAGATCACCGCCCGGACCGGCGGCCGGTGGAAGCCGAGCCCCGGCTCGGTCTACCCGATGCTCTCCCAGCTGGAGGACGAGGGGCTGGTCCGGTCCGAGCAGGCCGACGGGCGCCGCGTCGTCCACCTCACCGAGGAGGGCACCCGGCACGTCGCGGAGCGTCGCGCGGAGCTGGACGCGGTGTGGGCGCCGTTCGCCGACGACGCGGAGTCCGCGTCCGGGGACCCGGCCACCGGCCTCGGCGACGAACTGGCCCGGCTGCACGCCGCCGCAGCCCAGGTCGCCACCGCCGGCACACCCGCGCAGATCACCGCGGCGACCGATGCACTGGCCGCCGCCCGCAAGGCGCTCTACCGGCTGTTGGCCGAGTGACCGATCACGGGGTCCGCCGGCGCCGGCGCAGCACCTCGCGCAGCGGCGGGACGACCGTGCCCTCCTCCGCCAGAACCCGGCGCGCCTTGCGGCGGGTGATCAGCACCCCGGCGACGGTGACCGCCCAGATCGGGAACTGCACGAGCCAGGCGATCCGGAAGGCCTCCGGGGTGTATCCGCCCGCGATCCCGAGCACGGCGCCGACCAGCAGTGTCGTCAGCAGTGACGCGGTGAAACCGCCGACGTTGACGATGCCGACGGCCGTCCCGCGCCGGTGCTCGGGATTGAACGTGCGGGCGTAGTCGAATCCGACCGCCGAGCACGGCCCGTTCGCCGCGAGCACCACCACCAGCAGCACCAGCAGCCACAGCGGGGCAGGCGGCGGCACCAGCAGCACGACCGCCCACACCAGTGCGGTCGACCCGATGACCGCCAGCACCAGCCACGACCGGCGCAGCGGGTGCCGCGCGGTGAACTCACCGAACACCGGGCCGGCCACCGCGCCGGCCGCGACCAGCAGGGTCAGCATCACCGAGGCACCCGCGGGGCTCATGCCCTGCCCGGCGACCAGGTAGGGCACGCCCCACAGCAGCGCGAACACCAGCCCGGAGAACTGGGTCCCGGCGTGCGACCACAGTCCGAGCCGGGTGCCCGGATGCCGCCAGGCCGCGACCAGGCCGTCCAGTACCTCGCGTGGGCTCGCCGCCGGGGCCGGTGCCGGGCTGCCCGGCGGGCGGTTCTTGAACACGGCCAGCACCGCGATCGTCGCGACCAGCCCGGCCGCCGCGGCGGCGAGGAACGCGGTCGTCCAGCCGTAGCCGTGCAACAGGGTCGCCAACGGGACCGCCGACAGCACCTGCCCGAACTGCCCGAACAGTGCCGTCAGCTGCGTCATCAGCGGTACCCGGCGGGCCGGGAACCAGACCGACACCACCGAGAGCACCGAGATGAACGTCAGCGCGTCGCCGATCCCGACCAGCACCCTGGCCGCGATCGCCAACGGCAACGCCGTCGCCAGCGCGACCATGACCTGGGCGGCGGTCATGGTCACCGCGCCGGCCAGCACCATCGTCCGGGCACCGAACCGGTCGAGCAGCAGACCCACCGGAACCTGCAGCGCGGCGTACACCAGGAGCTGCAGCACCAGGAACCCGGCCAGCACGGTCGGGGAGGCGTCGAACCGCTCCGCGGCGTCCAGCCCGGCCACTCCGAACGAGCTGCGCTGCAGCACCGCCACCGTGTAGGCGAGCAGACCGGCGGACCAGACCAGGTAGGCGCCGCGCGGCGCCGGGAACGTTGCCATGACGAACGTCCATTCTGCGCCATCCGGGCCGGACGCACCCGCGGGGGCCGACCAGCGTCACACCGGGCCGGGGCCACGCCCCCGGCGGCACCGGCCGCCGTCGGGCTAGGGTCGGGCGGGCGGCGGACCCCGGCCGCCCGCGGACGCCACCACACGGAGGACCCGGTGCTCGATCCCGCTCAGCTCTACCAGGTCGATCCGGCCGCGCCGCGCCTCGACGAGCCCGTGCTCATCGTCGTGCTGGACGGGTTCGTCGACGCCGGCAACGCGGGCGCGCTGGCCGTCGGCGCGATGAAGGACGAGCGGGAGGTCAACCGGGTCGCGACCTTCGACGTCGATCAGCTCGTCGACTACCGGTCGCGGCGGCCGCCGCTGCGCTTCGAGACCGACCGCTGGGCCGACTACGACCCGCCCACGCTCGACGTCGTCGCGCTCTCGGACACCGGCGACACCCAGTACCTGCTGCTGGCCGGGCCCGAGCCGGACACCCAGTGGGAGCGGTTCGTCGCGGCGGTCGGCCTGCTGGTCGAGCAGCTCGGCATCCGGCTGGTGATCACCCTGCAGGGCATCCCGATGGCGGTACCGCACACCCGCCCGATCGGCGTCACCGCGCACGCGACACGGCCGGAACTCGTCGAGGGGCACCAGCCGTGGTTCGCCACCGCCGACGTCCCGGGCAGCGCGGCCGCGTTGCTGGAGTTCCGGCTCGGCCAGGCCGGACAGGACGCGATGGGCTTCGCGGTGCACGTCCCGCACTACCTCGCCCGCTCGGCCTACCCGCAGGCGGCGCGGGTCCTGCTCGACCACGCGGGCCTCGCGGCGGGCCTCTACCTGCCGACCGAGACCCTGACCCGCGCCGCGGAGCAGGCCGACTCCGAGATCGCCGAGCAGATGGCCGAGTCCGACGAGGTCGTCCAGGTCGTGAAGGCGCTGGAGGAGCAGTACGACCAGGTCGCCGCGGCGCGCGAGGCCGGCGACCTGACCGACGGGCTGGAGGGCGGCAAGCTGCCCAGCGGCGACGAGCTCGCCGCGGAGTTCGAACGGTTCCTCGCCGAGGGCGGCGAGGAACCGCCGCGCGAGCCGCCCACCACCTGACCCCGCGGGCGCGGCCGTTCCCTACAGCAGGTCCGTCGCCGCCCCCACGACGGCGTCCGCGTCCAGTCCGTGGTGGGCGTAGACCGATGCGAGATCACCGGACTGCCCGAACCGGGTCACGCCCAGGTGGGTCGCGGTCACCCGGTTGATCCCGGCCAGGAACGCCAGTGTGTGCGGGTGCCCGTCGAGCAGGGTGACCAGCGGCGCCGCCCGCCGCGCCGGGAACGCCGACTCCAGCACCCACGGCTCCGCCTGCGGCCGGGCCGGACGGCCCGCCCTGGCCTGCACGGCGTCGAACAGCAGCCCGGGTGAGGTCACGCAGACCACGTCCACCGCGTGGCCGAGCTCGGTGAGACGGTCCGCCGCGGTGAGCGCCTCGGTCAGCAACGGCCCCATCGCGGCGATCGTCAGGTCCGGTGCGGTGCGTGCACGACGCAGCGGGTAGGCCCCGGCGACGACCTGGCGGCGGCGCCGCTCGCGGGCCGCCGGGTCCGCCGGCACGGCGGCCAGCGACTGGTCCACCGGCCGGGTCGACAGCCGCAGGTAGGCCGACGTCCCGTCCGGGCGACCGAGCCGGGCCAGCGACGCCAGCAGCGTCCACTCGACGTCGATCGCGAACGCCGGCTCGTAGGTCACACAACCCGGCTGCTCCAACCCCACCGACGGGGTGGTGATCGACTGGTGGGCGCCGCCCTCCGGAGCGAGGGACACCCCGGACGGGGTCCCCACCAGGATCGACTGACCACCGGCGTAGATCCCGAACGACCACGGTTCCAGTGCCCGCTCGACGAACGGGTCGTAGAGCACCCCGATCGGCAGCACCGGACGGCCCCAACGCGACCAGGTGGCACCCAGCTCACCGAGCGCGCCGACCAGGTTCCCCTCGGCGATGCCCAGCTCGAGGTGCTGCCCGGTCGGGCGCTCGCGCCAGTGCAGGATCGTCTCCGGGTCGTCGTCGAACCAGTCCCGGCGCTCGTCGCTCGACCACACGCCGACCTTGTTCACCCAGCCGCCCAGGTTCGTCGAGGACGACACGTCCGGGCACAGCGTGACGACCCGCCCGGCTGCCTCGGGTGCCTCCCGGGTCAGGTCGAGCAGGGCCCGGCCGAGCGCGGCCTGGGTGGTGGCCCGCCCGGAGGGGGTGCGGCCGATGTCGGTCGGCAGCTCGGGCACCGGCTCCGGGACCGGGGCCTCGCGGTGCAGCCGCTGTGCGGTCCCGGTGCACAGCCGGCCGGCCGGGCTCGCCGGGTCGAACCGCTGCCACGGGTCGTCGACGTCGACGCCGACCGCGTCGGCCAGCTCGCGCATCTGCTCGGCGGACAGCAGCGAACCGTGGTTCTGCGGATGGCCTGCGGTCGCCAGACCGTGCCCCTTGACCGTGTAGGCGAGGATCACCGTGGGGCGGGTGTCGTCGATCGCCTCGAACGCCTCACCCAGTGCGGCCGGATCGTGCCCACCCAGGTTCCGGACGGCGGCGAGCAGCGTCGCGTCGTCGAGCCCGTCGATCAGTCCGGCGAGTCCCGCCTCGTCGGGCACACCGTCCGGGAGCCGTTTGCGGACCTCGGCGGCGTCGCAGCGCAGCAGCCGCTGGTACTCCGGGTTCGGCATGGCGTCGATACGTTCGCGCAGCGCCTCGCCGCCGGGCCGGGCGAACAGCTCGTGCAGCAGCCGTCCGTACTTCACGGTGAGCACCTGCCAGCCCGCGGCGCCGAACATGCCCTCGAGCCGGGGCGCGCCGATGTTGGGCACCACCCGGTCCAGGGACTGCCGGTTCAGGTCGACGACCCAGACGACCTCGCCGAGCTCGCCGACCATCGGGTCGAGGATCGCCTCCCAGACCGCGCCCTCGTCCAGCTCGGCGTCACCGACCAGGGAGTACTGCCGGCCCCGCCCCGCGCCGCCGAAGTGCGAGTCGACGTAGCGACGGGCCAGCGCACCCCAGATCGGGGCGGTCGCGCCGATGCCGACCGAGCCGGTCGAGTAGTCGACGGGATCGGGGTCCTTGGACCGCGACGGGTAGGACTGCAGACCGCCGAACGCGCGCAACGTCGGCAGGTACGCCTCGTCCAGCTCACCGAGCAGGTAGTTGATCGCGTGCAGCACCGGCGAGGCGTGCGGCTTCACCGAGACCCGGTCCTCGGCCCGCAGGTGTTCGAACCACAGCGTGGTCATGATCGTCACCATGGACGCCGACGACGCCTGGTGCCCGCCCACCTTCAGTCCGCTCGGATCGCCGCGCCGGTTGGCGGCGTCGATGATGGCGGTGGACAACCACAGCACCCGCTGCTCGATGTCGGCGATGGTCTCGCGGTCGGTGTTGCTCATCGGTGTCTTCAGCTCCCTCGCCGGCGTAGTGACCGTCGGCCACGCACGATGCGCCAGCAGCCCACCACTGCATCGACTGACTGCACAACTGTGACGTCGATCGATGAGCAGAATGCTCAAGCAAGCACTGGACAGGGTGGCCTCCGGGCGGCAGAGTGCGCATCGCGGGACGTTCCGGCAGGAGGGCAGCGCGATGAGCGACGGGACGCGGGCCGCCCGCAGCGACCTCGACGGGCACGACGCCCGCCTGCTGCTCGCACTCGCCGAGGACCCGCGGGCGACCGTGCTGGCCCTCGCCGAGCGGATCGGAATCTCCCGCAACACGGTGCAGGCGCGGCTCGCCAAGCTGGACCGGCTCGGTGCGCTCGACACCTTCGAACGCCGGGTCGACCCGGCCGCGCTGGGCTACCCGCTCACCGCTTTCGTGACCGTCCGGGTGGTGCAGCGCGAGCTGGCCGCGGTCGCCGCCGCGCTCGACCGCGTCCCCGAGGTGCTGGAAGTGCACGGCGTCTCCGGCGCCGAGGACCTGCTGGTGCACCTGGTGGCCCGCGACGCCGACGACCTCTACCGGATCGCCGGGCACCTGCTCGCGATCGACGGCGTGGAGCGGACCTCCACGTCGCTGGTCATGCGGTCGCTGGTCGAGTTCCGCACCGCCCCGCTGCTGCGACGGCTGATCGGGGAGGGCCGGTGAGCGGCTTCGATCCCGGCTTCCTGGGCGTACCGGCACCGATGCCGGTCGCGGCCCGCGACGTCGCGACGGTGCCGCTGGACTACACACACTTCTCCGTCCTGCACCGGCCGGACCGCAGGCTGGCCGCGGCGACCGCGGTGATGATCGACGGCGCGGCCCTGCGCCAGGTGCGGCGCTCCGACGACTGGCGGCTCGACGACCGGATCCCGGCCGCCGGCCAGGCCGGTCCGCAGATCTACACCGACAACGATCTCGACCGCGGGCACCTGGTCCGGCGCGCCGACCCGGCGTGGGGCGAGCCGTCGGTGGCGCAGCGGGCCAGCGACGACACGTTCCACTACACCAACGCCGCACCGCAGGCGTCGTCGTTCAACCAGGACCGCGAGCTGTGGCTCGGACTCGAGGACCACCTGCTCGACCATGCCGGTGACCACGACCGCAGGCTGGTGGTGTTCACCGGGCCGGTGCTCGCCGACGACGACCCGGAGTACCGCGGGCTGCGGATCCCGCGACTGTTCTGGAAGATCGGCGGATTCCGGACCGCCGGAGAGCTGGGCACCGCCGCCTTCCTGCTGGATCAGACCCCGCAGCTCGGTGACCTGCGCCGGCCCGTGCCGGGGGAACCGCCTCCGCTGGGCGGCTTCCGGACGTTCCAGGTGCCGGTCGCCCGGATCGCCGAGCTCACCGGTCTCGATCTGGGGCCGCTGACCGGTGCCGACCGGATGCCGGTGCCCGGCGCCGTCCGGATCACCGCGCACTCCCGCATCGCGCTCTGAGCGCCCCGGCTACCGTCGTCGCGTGCTCCCCTCGACCCAACGCACCCTGCTCGCCCGCGTCGCCCGTGCCCAGCGCGACGGCCGTGTCCCCTCGCTCGTCGCCGGTGTCGTCCGCGACGGCGCGCTGGCCTGGCACGCCGGCCGTGGGGCCTTCCCGGACGGTGTGGCGCACGACGACGTCCAGTACCGGATCGGCTCGATCACCAAGACGGTCTGCGCCGTGACCGTGCTGCGACTGCGCGACGAGGGCGTTCTCGATCTCGACGACCGTCTGGAGCAGCACCTGCCCGGCACGCCGCTCGGCGACCGGACGCTGGGCCAGCTGCTGTCGCACCTGGCCGGGGCCGGCTCGGAGAGCCCCGGGCAGTGGTGGGAGCGCGCGCCCGGCGGCACGCTCGACGAGCTGGGCCTCGGTGAGGCCGACCGGGTGCTGCCCGCGGCACGCCGGTTCCACTACTCCAACCTCGGGTTCGGCCTGCTCGGCGAGGTGGTCGCCCGGGCCCGCGGGCAGGCCTGGTCCGACGTCGCGCGCGAGGAGGTCCTGCTGCCGCTCGGGATGACCCGCACCTCGCCCCGGCCGCAGGCACCGGCGGCCCAGGGCCGCGCCGTGCACCCGTGGGCCGAGCTCACGCTGCCCGAGCCCGAGCACGACGCGGGGGTGATGGCCCCGGCCGGGCAGCTCTGGTGCACCGCCCGCGACCTGGCTCGGCTCGGCGCGTTCCTGCTCGGCGACACCAGCGGGGTGCTGGCGCCGTCCACGGTCGAGGAGATGACGCTGCCCGCGGGCATCGACTCGTCGTCCCCGGCGTGGGCGGGTTACGGGCTGGGCGTGCAGGTGTTGCGCGTCGAGGGCGGGGCGACGCTGGTCGGCCACGGCGGCTCCATGCCCGGGTTCCTGGCCGGGCTGTGGGTGGACCGCGAGGAGGGCGTCGGGGCGCTCGCGATGGGCAACACCACCTCCGGGCTGGACTCGGGCCTGGCCGCCGGACTGCTCGCCGACGTGAAGGCAGCCGAACCCCGGATCGTGGAGGCCTGGGCACCGGAACCCTCGCCCGTGGACCCGTCGCTGCTCGGGCCGTGGTTCTGGGGCCCGTCGCCGTACGCGCTGCGGGCGATCCCGGGCGGGATGCTGCACCTGGGCGGTCTCGGGCGCCCGGGGCGTTCCTCGCGGTTCCGGCCGGGCCCCGACGGCACCTGGATCGGCCTGGACGGCTACTTCGCCGGGGAGACGCTGCGCATCTCCGACGACCACCTGTGGCTGGCCACCTTCGTGTTCACCCGGACACCCTACGATCCGGCCGCGCCGGTGCCGGGCGGTGTCGACGACGCCGGATGGCGATAAACCCGAACAAATCGGACAAGTTATAACGATATCGCATTGAAACTGTTCGGCGCACCTCGCTGACCTGCACCGACGATTTCGGGTGACCGCCCCGGCACCACGGGAACGTCCCATTTTCCTACACTCCCCCGGCAAGGATGTGCACGGTCGTGCGTACTCGACCAGGGAGGGGGATGCGCCCCGAGGGGCGTGACCTGGAATGACACAGGTGGAGGGTCGGTCGCGCACCGACTGGACGATCTTCGGGATCGGCGCGGCACTCGCGCTGTTGTTCGTGGTCTGGGGGATCGTGTCCCCGGCGAGCCTCGGTTCGACCGCTCAGACGATGCTCGACGGACTGATGCGCGGCGGCGGATGGGGCTTCGTGCTCGCCGCGACCGCCTTCGTGGCGTTCGCGCTGTTCCTGGCGTTCAGCCGATTCGGGCGGATCAAGCTCGGCACCGACGTGGAGCAGCCCGAGTTCCGCACGGTGTCGTGGATCGCGATGATGTTCTCCGCCGGGATGGGCATCGGGTTGATGTTCTTCGGCGTGAACGAGCCGCTCTCGTTCTTCACGACCTCGACCCCGCCCGGTGCCGCGGAGCCCGGCACCACCGAGGCGATGCAGGTCGCGATGGCGACGTCACTGTTCCACTGGACACTGCACCCCTGGGCGATCTACGCCGTGGTCGGTCTCGCGATCGCGTACTCGACCTTCCGCAAGGGCCGGCGGCAGCTGATCAGCCAGGCCTTCGTCCCGCTGATCGGGCGCCGCGCCGCCGAGGGCCCGATCGGCAAGGCCATCGACATCCTGGCGATCTTCGCCACGCTCTTCGGGTCGGCCGCGTCGCTGGGCCTCGGCGCCTACCAGATCGGCGGCGGCATGCAGATCGTCGGCTGGTCCGACGGGCCGGTCGGCTCCGGCACGCTGGCCGCGATCATCGTCGTGCTGACCGCGGCCTTCGTGCTGTCCGCGGTCTCCGGCATCGCGCGCGGCATCCAGTGGCTGTCCAACACCAACATGATCCTGGCCGGCGTGCTGGCGCTGTTCGTGTTCGTCGTCGGCCCGACGGTGATCATCCTGGACCTGATCCCCACCTCGATCGGCGCCTACTTCTCGCAGTTCTTCGACATGGTCGGGCGCACCGAGGCGGTCGGCGGCGAGCCGATGCTCGAATGGCTGTCCAGCTGGACGATCTTCTACTGGGCGTGGTGGATCTCCTGGACCCCGTTCGTCGGGATGTTCCTGGCCCGGATCTCCCGCGGTCGCACCATCCGCGAGTTCGTCGGCGGCGTCATCCTGGCCCCGTCGCTGGTCTCACTGGTCTGGTTCTGCATCTTCGGCGGCACCGCGATCACCCAGGCCCAGCAGGGCGTGCAGTTCTCCGAGGACTCCAACGTCCAGCTGTTCCAGATGCTGGGCGCCTACCCCTGGGCCACGGCCACCGGCATCCTGGTGATGATCCTGGTCGGGATCTTCTTCGTCTCCGGCGCCGACGCCGCCTCGATCGTGATGGGGACCCTGTCCCAGCGCGGCACCATCGAACCCAGTCGCTGGGTCGTCATCTTCTGGGGCGCCGTGATGGGCGCCGTCGCCGTCCTGATGCTGCTGACCGGCGGTGAGGACGCGCTGGGCGGCATCCAGAACCTGACCATCCTGGTCGCCGCCCCGTTCGTGATCATCATGGTGCTGCTGTGTCTCGCGCTGTTCCGCGATCTGCGCCGGGACCCGGTGGTGCTGCGCGAGCTCAAGGGTGCCGAGGTGATCGAGCAGGCCGTGGACTGGGCCACCGACCGGCACGGCGACGACTTCTACGTCAAGGTCGGTGCCTTCCCGAAGGACCGCACCGACGAGGAGACGGCGCTCGACCGGTACCGCAACGGGCCCGGCACCGGGCCCGGTTACACGATGATCGAACCCGGTGAGGGGCCCGCCGACGGTGACGCCGGACGAAAGGGCAGCCCGGTCGGCGGCGACTGAGCGACCCGCCGACACCGCTCGGCGCACACGACGGCGGCCGGATACCCGAGGCGGGTGTCCGGCCGCTGTCGTCCGTGGGAAGGTCTGGGGACGGTCGCGGGAGGGGGAGCGATCGGATCGAGGGGGGAGAGTCCAGCGGCCCGGCGTGACCCACGCCGGGCGCGCTCGTTGCACCAGTTGCGACCCGGCGTGCGGGCCCCCGCGCGCGCCGCAGATCATCAGCGTGCGCTCAGCCGCACCCGGGGCGGATCACCGAGCCACCCCGGAACCGAACGGACGGAGGGACCTGACACAGTGGGCCGGATGCGTCTCGTGTTCACCCCCGGGGACGATCAGGGGTACGCCGAGGCCCGGAGCCGCCTGCTGGAGCAGTTCCTCGTGTGGGCCCGGCGGCACCGGGTCGAGGTCGACACCGCGCTCGTCGCTGCCGCCGTGGACTACAAGTACGCGCGCGACCGAAGGCTCGGCAGGTGGACCCGCGCACACATCGCCGACGCGCTCGGCATGTGGTTCCCGCGCAAGGTGACCGTCCTGGAGCCCGACGACGTCGCGCCCGCGTTCCACGCATTGATCGACTTCCTGGGCGACCACGACTGGTTCGACCCGCAGTCGTCGTCGATCGACGCATTGCACCGACAGGTCCTCGACTCCACGCCCGCGCTGCACGACGGGCTCGCCGACGAGCGCAACTACGATCTCGGCAAGTTCTGGGGTGTCCAGCTGCACCGCAACGGGATCGACCCGGCCGACCCGGTGGCCGTCCAGCGGTTCCTGGACCGGGCCGGGTCCGGTGAGGCAGACGTCGACCGGCACGCGCTCGCCGAGATCATGCGCCGGGAGGCCGAGCGCCCGGCGCGCGCCGAGTGGAGCCCGGAACTCCCGCCGGTGCCGATGCCGAGCGCCGCGGCGCTGGTGGAGGCCGCCGAGCGGTCCGAGGCGCTCGACCTGCTGCGGAAGCTGACCGTCTGGGTACGGGCGGGGCGCAGGCTGACCTCCGACGGCAGGCTCGGCCGGGCGGACGCACTCGATCTCGCCGCGCACCTGCAGCTCGACCACATCTACCGCGAGACCGCCCGCACCAGCGACGACCTGCCCGAGGTCTCGTTGCTGCTGCGGTGGGCCCGGGCCGCGCGGCTGGTGCGCGTCGTCCGGGGCAGGCTGCTTCCGGTGAAGAGCGCCGGGCCGTTGTTGAACCGGCCCATCGAGCTGTGGCGCAGGGTCTTCGAGTCGGTCGGCCGGCTCGGTGACAACCTGGGCGGCACGGACGTGTTCGGTGCCCCGTCGCTGTTCGGGATGTCGATGTCCGAGGCGTTTCCGATGCTCTGGGTCGGCCTCTACGCCACCGGCGGCGGGCCGGTCCCGCTGGAGCACTTCCACCGGCACGTCCGCGACACGGTCAACGAGGACGCGGGCTGCGTCGTGGACGACCTGGCGGGCGACGTCGAGCAGCGGCTCTGGCGTCGCGACGTCACCGCCCTGCTCGACGCCTGCGAGCTGCTCGGAGCCATCGAGCTGAGCGAGACCCTCGACGCCGACGAACTGGACGAGCTGTCCCAGGTCGCGCACCGCGACGACCCCGATCCCACGGTCGTCGCGCTGACCCCGATGGGCTTGTGGGCGGTGCACGAGTACCTGCTGGAACAGGGCATGCACGTGCCCGCGCCGGGCGAGCTGGCCGACGAGGACATCGAGTACCTGTGCGTGCGGATGGGCGGGGTGCGCGAGGAGATCGCCCGTGCCGAGGTCGTGCTGTGGGCGACATCGCGGGAACCCGGGGAGGCGGTCCGCGAGCTCGACCGGTTCCTGCGGCGCTGTGAGGTCCCCGCGCACCGGGCGCTGGCGTTGCACGCGCTCGGGGAGACCGGGGCCGCCGGCCGCGCGCTGGCCGCGCGGCACCGGCTGCACGTGGCCGAGCCAGGCCCGGCGATGCCGCCGCCCGGTTGGTCCGGACCGGCTCCGGCGCCGCGCGACCCGGGTGCGGCCCGCCCTGCCGCGGCGCCGCACCCCAGGACCCCGGTCCGGCGCAACCTCGAACCGGCGGGTTGAGGGCCGGCCCGCCCCGTCAGACCTCGAGGACGACCTTGCCGGTCACCACCCGGTCATCGATCCGGGACAGCGCGGCGCCGGCGTCGTCCAGGCCGAATCGCTCGCTGATCAGCGGGTCCAGCGCGCCGGAGCGCAGATGCGGGACCAGCGCATCCCATTCGTCGCGGACGAAACCGTCACGGGCCAGCGCGTAGGCGCCCCAGCCGACTCCGCGGACGTCGATGTTGTTCAGCAGCAGCCGGTTCACCTTCACGGTCGGGATGTCACCCGCGGTGAACCCGACGACCATCAGCCGGCCCAGCGGCGCGAGGCAGCGCAGCGAGTCGGTGAACCGGTCACCACCGACCGGGTCGACGACCATGTCGACGCCCGCACCGTCGGTGATCTCCTTGACCGCGTCCTTGAACCCGTCGACGCCGACCGTGTGCGCGGCACCGGCCCGCTTCGCCACCTCCGCCTTGGCCTCGGTGGAGGCGACGCCGATCACGGTCGCGCCGAGCGCGGCCGCGAGCTGGACGACGGCGGTGCCGACCCCACCGGCCGCACCCTGGACGAGCACCGTCTCCCCCGACTTCAACGAACCCCGGGTCTGCAGGGTGAAGTGCGCCGTCAGGTAGTTCATCGGCAGGCAGGCGCCCTCGGCGAAGCCGACCTCGTCGGGCAGCGGGAGCACGGTGGTCCCGGGGACCGAGACGGTCTCGGCGAACACGCCCGACATCGTGAAGGCGACGACCCGGTCGCCGGGGGCGAACCCGCTCCCCGGGTCCGCCTCGCGGACGGTGCCCGCACACTCGGAGCCGAGTGTGAACGGCGGGTCCGGCCGGTACTGGTACTGGCCCCGGGTGAGCAGGAGATCCGGGAAGTTGACCCCGGCGGCGGCGACGTCGATCAGTACCTCGCCGGCGCCGCGCGCCGGGGGCTCCACGTCGTTCACCCGGACCGCGGACGGCCCCTCCAGCTCGACGACCTGTACTGCACGCACGTGTTCTCCCCTGCTGTCGCTCGACGGCGGTGTCCCCACCATCGAACCACGCGTACCAGGGGCCGGTCTCAGATCGGTTGGGCGTCGCCGTAGCGCAGGGTGCGTGGCTCGCTCAGCGCGTCGCACAGCTCGGAGAGCCGGTGGTCGATGCGGTCCTGCACGCGTTCCAGCGCGTCGAGCTCCAGCATGAGGTCGAGCGCGTGGCCGGTGCTGTCCCCGGCCAGTGCCCGCTCCAGCTCGGCGCGACGTTCGGCGGTACGGCGCCGGCAGGCGTCGGCGGTCGCCTTGTGCGCGGCGAGCCGGGCACGGGCGGTGTCGGCGAGATCGGGACCACCGGAGACGGTGGCGACTCGTTCCTCCAGCAGGTGCGGGTTCACTGGACCCCCTGGTACGTCGGTGTGGTGGTGAACCGCGTCGGGTTCGAGAGCGGCCGTAGGGGTGACCGCCACCACACCCACGCTAGACGATCAGCGTGTGCTCCGCATCACATCGCGGGTCATCAGTCGCCACGGCGCGGGCGCGGGATCAGCTCCGTCGTGCCACGACGCCGCTCGGCGACCAGATCCGTGGTCAGGTGGAAGTGCCCACGCCGCGACCGGCGGCACAGATAGGCCCGCTGCGGCCGGCCGCCCAGGACCTCGAGCTCACGGGCCGCACACTCGGCAGCGTCCCGGTCCGGGTAGATGACCTTGCCGTCGCTTCCGGGAGCCGTCCCGGTGCCGAAGCGCTCCCGCTCCTCGATCTCCCGGCGACCGGGCCGGCAGACCTCCGGCCGCCCGGACCGCATCAGCCGGGCGTATCGAGCCAGCACCCTCCCCCGGCCGGCGTCCGCCACGCCACGACCGGACGGGAGGGTCTCCACCGAGCGCCGCGCAGCCGGGATCAGGCCCGGGTGCACCGCCGGGGTGCCGTCGAACTGTCCGTCCATGTCGCCTCCACGTCGCCGTCACTTGTGGATCGCTGGACTCATCCTGCCTCGTTACCGGCCCCCGTGGCGTCCCACGATCGTGTCATGCATCACCGACGATCCACCCGATTCGGTGACGGTGCGTGATGGACGGCCGCTGTCCGGCGCACCGGACCGGCCGCTCGTGGCAGCACCGGCGGGGTTGTCACACCACCGGGTACGGCTCGGTGCGGCGGACCGTACGCCCGTTCGTACGCACGTATCCTGATCCCTCCGACTCTTCCGTGACCTCACTCGACGGGGGAGCGGGGTGATGATCGGTCCGGGGGACGAGAGATGGCGGTTCAGCCCGATACAGGTGTCGGCGGCGGTGCGGCCGGGGGGCCGCGCTGGGACGAGGTGTTCACCCTCTCCGACCTCGGGAGCGGGGTGTTCGACGTCCGCTGGGACCTGCGTCCCCGGTTGCGCCGCTGGCTGGCCGCGCAGGATCTGCCGACCGCGTCCGGCCGGGAGGCCCATCGGCCCGCGATCGACGCCTGGGCGCTGCTCGACGGCGGGGTGATCGCGGTGTCCGCGGTGAGCCTGCCCGGCACCGGTGGCCCCGTCCCCGCGCCGGCGGCCCCGTTGCTCGGCCCGGGCATGCGGGTGATCGGCTACCGGACGCTGCGGCTGTTGATCGAGCGGCTGGGACTGCCCGGCCCCGCGCAGGCGCTGCCCGGGGAGCATCTCGACGTGCCCGGACTCGTCGCGGACCTGTTCGACGCCCGCCGGAACGACGCGGCGGCGCTCGAACAGGCCGAGCTGCTGGCGAGCTGCACCGACCGCTCGACCCTGCGTTGGGTGGTCGCCGCGCTGCGGGTCTGATCCGGAATCGCCCGGTGCGCTACGGGACGGTGCAACGCCAACTCGGAGGCTGCGGAGAGATCGACACTCCCCGCTCATGGCGTCGGCCGCAGCCCTGCACGACCCGGGGATCGACTGCACTGTTCCTGGTCAGGTCGCGGCGGTAGAGGCGGCTGCCGCGGGTCTCTCCGCTCCGGCCGCGTCGATCACTGCGGGCCAGGCCGACACGGCCGTCGCCGGAGCGGCCGCGGTGGCCGCGACCGCACTCGCGCTGCAGTCCGCGCTGACCTCCGACGCGCCACGCGACGGACTGGTGTGGGCCGCGGTCCGTGCCCGGGACGACCGACCGGCCATGGCCCAGCGGGCCGGGGCCGTGGCGAGGGCCGCCGAGGACCGGGTCGATGGCCACCGGACGAGGGCCCGGGAGCTGCGCACCCCGCCACCCGCGCCCATCAGCAGCGGTCCGCGATCCTCCACGGGAAGCACCGGCGGCCCCACGAGCGCGCCCCGGCAGTCGACGACCACCCGGCAACGACCCGTGCCCGTGCCCGCGCCGGCACCCGACACACGCGACTCCGGTGGTTCCGGTGGTCCGCCCGGATACACCGGTCCGCGCTGCTACGCGCCCGGTGGGCAGACCTGGAAGCCCTGCTGAAAACGACCCAAGCCCCCACCCCTACGGGTGGGCCCACCCCTCCCCTCTTCCTCGCATGGTGTGTGCACGGACACATCCAGCGGACGAGGAAAGGGACCGTCGATGACGACATCTCCAACCACCGATTCCGACACGACCACCGTCGAGCAGCTCGACGCCGTGGTCCTTGGCGCCGGCGTCGCCGGGCTCTACCAGCTGCACCAGCTGCGGGAACAGGGCCTGAACGTCCGCGCCTTCGACGCCGCGGGCGACGTCGGCGGCACCTGGTGGTGGAACCGCTACCCGGGTGCCCGGTTCGACTCCGAGGGCTACATCTACCAGTACCTGTTCGACGAGAAGCTCTACACCGACTGGAGCTGGAGCGAGAAGTTCCCCGGCCAGCCGGAGATCGAGCGGTGGCTGCACTACGTCACCGACCGACTCGACCTGCGCCGGCACATCACGTTCGACACGAGGATCACCAGCGCGCACTACGACGAGTCCCGTGGTCGCTGGACCGTCCGTACCGACGCCGGCCATGTCCTCGACACCCAGTTCTTCGTGTCCTGTGCGGGAATGCTGTCGGCGCCGTTGACCAACCAGTTCGAGGGGCAGGACTCGTTCTCCGGGCAGCTGGTCTACACCTCGTCGTACCCGGAGGGCGGGGTCGACGTCGCCGGGAAACGGGTCGGGGTGGTCGGGATCGGCGCGACCGGCATCCAGGTGATCCAGACGATCGCGCCGGACGTCGGGCACCTGACCGTGTTCGCCCGCACGCCGCAGTACGTGCTGCCGATGAAGAACCCGTCCTACACCGCGGCCGACCAGCAGGCCTACAAGGCCCGGTTCGCCGAGCTGAAGGCCACGATCCCGCACACCTTCACCGGTTTCGAGTACGACTTCGAACACGCCTGGGCCGACTGCACGCCCGAGCAGCGCCTCGAGATCCTGGAGAACGTCTACCAGGACGGGTCCCTGAAGCTGTGGCTCGCCGGGTTCGGGGAGATCTTCTTCTCCGAAGAGGTCTCCGAGGAGGTCTCGGAGTTCGTCCGCGGCAAGATGCGCGAACGTCTGCGCGACCAGAAGCTGATCGACGTCCTGGTGCCGACCGACTACGGCTTCGGCACCCACCGGGTGCCCCTGGAGAACGGCTACCTCGAGGTCTACCACCAGGACAACGTCGATCTGATCGGGGTGCGGGACAACCCGATCGCCCGGATCCGGCCGGAGGGTGTCGAGCTCACCGACGGCACCGTCGTCGAGCTGGACGTGATCATCCTGGCGACCGGTTTCGACGCCGGCACCGGCGCGCTCACCAGGATCGACATCCGCGGCCGGGACGGTCGGTCGCTGGCCGAGGAGTGGGGCCGCGACATCCGCACGACGATGGGTCTGGCCAAGCACGGCTACCCGAACCTGCTGACCACCGCCGCACCGCTGGCACCGTCGGCGGCGCTGTGCAACATGACGACCTGCCTGCAGCAGCAGACCGAGTGGATCACCCGAGCCATCCGGGACCTGCGGGTCGAGGGCAGGTCGACGATCGAGCCGACGCTCGAGGGCGAGGACGCCTGGGTCGCCCACCACGAGGAAGTCGCCGGCGCCACCATCGTCATGAACACCGAGTCCTGGTACCTGGGTTCGAACGTGCCCGGCAAGCCACGCCGGCTGCTGTCCTACATCGGCGGTGTCGGCACCTACCGCCAGCTCTGCGAGAAGGAGGCAGCGGAGGGCTACCCGGCCTTCGAACGCCGGTGAGTCAGGCCAGCAGACCGCGCCTGCGGGCGACCGACACGGCCTCGGTCCGGTTGCGGGCACCGAGCTTGCCGTAGATGTTCTTCAGGTACCACTTCACCGTGTTCACGGTGACCGACAGCGACCGGGCCACCTGCTGGTTGGTCCGGCCGGTGTCGATCATTCGCAGGATCTCCAGCTCACGGCCCGTGAGGTCCACCGGCGTGTCGGTCGCGGTGACGGCACGTTCCCCGAGCAGGGCCTCCACCTGCTCGGGGAGCGGTGCCCTGCCGACCGGCCAGCTCCCCGCCCGGGCTCGCGCGGCGAGCCGCTGCGCCACCGCCCGGACGGCCGGGCCGCCGTCCCGCACGAGCTGGGGCACCCCCTCGGTGAGGACGCGGTCCAGCACGCCTGCGAGCGTCCGTTCGGCGGCCATCCGCAGGGCGGCCCGTTCCTGCACGCCGGCCAGCTGGACCGACAGCACGGTCGCCGACCGGACGCAGCCGCGTGCGGTGTCGGACCCGACCAGGTTCTCCAGCAGTGCGGCAGCGGCGTCGTGGTCGCCCTCCGCGGACAGGACCGCGGCCAGCGAGGAGGTGCGGAGCCGGTCGACCGCCTCGGCGATCCCGCCGTGCCGGCACGACCCGTCGGGCAGCTCCTGGGCGACCCTGCGGGCGTCGCGGACCTTGCCCGCGTCGAGCAGCTGCGCGATGCGTTCCGCACCGATCGCCGCCCGCAACCGGACCAGGCCGAGTCGCTCGGCGACCTGTGCGCCCTCGGCGAGCAGTTCGGCGGCCTCCGCGCGGGCGCCGTGGCGGGCCCTGATCCGGGCCCGCAGGGCGTAGCCGGCGGCCATGAACTCGACGACGCCGCTCTCCGCACCCAGCTCGCCGCTCTCCTCCAGGAGACGCTCCGCCTCGTCGATCCGGCCGCGCATGTAGTGCAGCTCGCCGAGCAGCGCCGCGGCCAGCCGGGCCGCGTGCGAGCGGCGCCCGGCCGAGCGGCGGGCCAGCTCCACGGCGTCGGTGAGCTGCTCCTCGGCGGCGTCGACGTCGAGCTGGGCCAGTGCGGCGATACCGGCGAAGCACCGCCCGTAGACGGCTGCGAACGGCCCGGTGGTGCGGTCGTGGAAGGGGCGCGCCCAGCGCTGGCGCTCGCGGGCGTCGCCGTGCCGGGTCGCGTGCATGTCGCAGAAGGTCTGGATGTTCGCCCCGACGGCCACCACCCAGGGCCGGTGTTCCCACGGCCGGTCCAGGCTGCGCCGGACCAGCTCCTCCGCCCGGTCGGTGCGGTCGTTGTAGATGTCGATGCAGGCCTGCACGACATCGGACTCGATCTCCATGGGGGCGTCGCCACTGGGCAGCGCCGTACGCAGCAGGTCCAACGCGGCCTGCGCCGCGGCGGTGCGCTGGAGCAGGCAGTTCGCCCAGGCCACGGCCATCAGCAGCCGGGGCCGGTCGTCGGCGGCCGTCGGCGGGAGCCGGTTCATCAGGCCGAGCAGGCTGACCATCCGGCTGTGCTCGACCAACGACATGGCGTGCTGCTCGACCAGGTCGGTGGCCCGCCCGACCTCACCCGCGGCGAGCGCATGACTGACCGCCTCCGGCGCGAGCCCCGCCCGGGCGAACCAGTCGCTCGCCCGCAGGTGCAGCACGGCGACCCGGTCCGGGTGGTCACGTCGCAGCCGTCGTCGCAGGTGGTCGGCGAACAGGTGGTGGTAGCGGAACCACTCGCGCTCGTCGTCGAGCGGGCGCAGGAACAGGTTGCGGATCTCCAGCTCCTCCAGCACCGCCTGTCCGTCGCCGCGGCCGGTCAGCTCACCGGCGAGTTCACCGCAGAGCCGGTCGCACACCGACGTCACCAGCAGCGCCTCGAGGACCTCCGGCGGCAGGGCGTCGAGCACGTTCTCGGTCAGGTACTCCCCCACCGAGTGGTGCCGGCCGGAGAAGCCGCGGATCAGCGCCTCGGGGTCCGCACAGTCGCGCAGCGACAACGAGACCAGCTGCAACGCGGCGACCCAACCGTCGGTGCCCGCCGAGAGCCGGGCGACGTCGTCACGGTCGAGCGCGAGCCCGTTCAGCTCGACCAGGAACTCGCGGGCCTCGGCCAGGTCGAAGCGCAGCGCATCCGCGTCGATCTCGACGAGCTGGCCGCGCACCCGCAATCGGGACATCGGCAGCTGCGGGCGACGCCGGCTGGTCAGGACGACCGAGAGGTTCGGTGGCGCGAAGTCCAGCAGGTGCACCAGCGCATGGTGCACCGCGGCGTCGTCGATCAGGTGCCAGTCGTCGAAGGTCAGGACGACCGGTGCGGCGGTGCCGCCGAGCAGATCCAGCAGGGTGGACAGCACGTAGCGCTGGGTGTCCTCGGCGTTCTGCTCGATGAGCTCGGCGAGATCGCGCAGGGGCTCGTCGGATCCGGGCAGCACCCTGCGCAGCGCACCGAGCAGGTGCGACAGGAACCAGTGCGGGGCGTTGTCGTCGTCGTGCAGCCCCAGCCAGGCGACCAGTGCACCGCTCGCCTCGAGCTCGCGCAGGCGCTGCACGGCCAGCGTCGTCTTGCCGTAACCGGCCGGGGCGTGGATGACCACCAGCCGGGCGGACCCGTCGGTCCGCAACCGTTCCAGCAACCGCTCGCGGGCGATCACGTTGTGCACGTGGGTCGGCGCGCGGAACCGTGTGGAGACGGTGCGGGGAACCGTGCGACCTGCCGGCTCCAGAGCCGTCATCGGCCCCACCTCCGTGTGAGGGTCACCCGGCGTCCCGGCCAGAGCACAGATGGTACGCAGTCGGCGCCGCCGCGACCCACCCCTTCGGGCGGGTGCACCGGGTCAGGAACACTTCGGCAGGTGACGACGTGGACGGCCGACGAGTGTGCCGAGCAGTGGGGCGTCCAGGTGGGGACCTGGAACTCCTACGTGAGCCGTGGCCAGGCTCCGCCGCCGCTACCCGACCCCGACGACGCCGGGCGGCGGCTCTGGGACGCCGCAGCCGTCCGGGCCTTCCCCCGTCCGGGCGTCGGACACCGACGCTCGTCGGAGGCCGCGGACGCGCTGCTGGCCGAGATGAGCGAGGTCGGGGCACGGATGGCGGAGCTGCGCGAGCGCCAGCGCGAACTGCTGCGAGCCGGACGCGACGCGGGCTGCGAGATCCGCGCGATGGCCGAGGCGCTCGGGATCTCCCGGCAGACCGCCTACGCCTGGTTGAAGGACTGACGACCGTCGCCGGCGCTTCCCCGGATCGGGATCATCAGGATCGACGAAATCCTGACAGGGTCCTCCCAATTCGGCGCACCATGGACGCACCGGGCGACGAGGGGTTCGTCCGGTACGACCGGGGGCGACGATGGACATCGCGACGATCCTTCTCCTGTTGCTCGGGGGTGCCGGAGGCTTCTTCGTCGGCCGGTGGAGCGCGGAGACACGTCGGGCGCACTTCGACCGCAGAGCGGTGTGGAACAACCGCAAGCGATACCGGGACGGCTGAGCGCCGACCGGTGTCAGTAGCCGATCGCCGAGGTGTAGTCGGCCGCGCCGAAGCCGACCGCCGCCGCGACGATCGCGAGGGTGATCAGCGCGAACGGCCAGGAGATCCGGCGTTCGACGATGCGCAGCACGGTCATCGCGAGCCCCGCGATCCCGGCTGCCGCCGCGACCACCAGTGATCCGACCACCGACACCATGATCCGCGAGGAGCTGCAGGTCTGCGGCGGGCAGTAGTCCAGGAAGGCGAGCAGGAAGACGCCGCCGAACACGCCGAGCGCGACCAGCATCCCGGTCAGCGCCAACGCGATCCCGGACAACGCGACGTCCCACCTGATCACGGGAGGACGGTCCGCGCCGGCCCGCGGGGACCCTGCCGACAGCATGTGTCAACGGTACTCGTATCGCCCGGAGCGGGACAGATCGGACACCGAGCCGGGCGACCCGCCAGCCCGGCATCACCCTCCGCGCACCGGCCGCGCCGGCCGCGCTCCGCGACCGGCACGGCCGGTGCCGGATCAGGACCGGTCAGCGGTCGCCTGCCGGCGGCCGATCACCGGGACGGCGCCGCCACGGGACACCACCAGCCGGTCCACCGAGAACCGGCCCGGACCGGTGGCGGCGAGCGCGAGGGCCAGCGCGGCGATCACACCGACCAGCTCCCAGCCACCGTCGGACACGAAGACGGCGGCCCCGAGGTGCGCGAACAGGAAGGCGCCGGCCATGGCAACCACGGTCGCCAGCGCGGCCACCGTGGTGGCGGCGCCGACGAGCAGCAGGATCCCGCCGAGCGTCTCGACGGTCATCACGAACAGCGCGGACAGGGTCGGGAGCGGGACCCCCATCCCGCTGAAGCCGTCGGCGACGCCACCGACACCCCGGCCGAGCTTCTGGACGCCGTGCGCGACGAGCACGACACCGAGCAGGAGACGGGAGAGCAACAGGGCGATGTCGGACGCAGGCGCGGGGAGCGGGCGCATGTGGCGAACCTCTCGATGGTTGAACATTCACTGACCCGTTCGACGGTACCGACATCCGCCGTTCGGGTGTCGCCGTGCGGAGTGACGTTCGTCCGGCCCGCTCCGGCGGTCCGGACTTGCCCCGGCGCCCCCGGTCGGATGATCTGTGCCGGTGAGCCATTCGACGCTGTCCCACCTGGAGTGTTCCCGCGAGGGGACCCGGCACGACGCCGATGTCGTCCAGGGCACCTCGCCGGTGGGTGGGCCGCTGCCCGCTACGACCTCGACCGTGCGCGGTCGCTGGTGGGCCCGGCCGAGATCGCCGGCCGCCCGCCCGACCTGTGGCGCTACCACGAGCTCCTTCCGGTACGTGACCCCCGCCATGTGGTGACGATGGGTGAGGGCATGACCCCGCTCCTGCCGCTCCCCCGTGCCGGGGCGCGACTCGGACTTCCCCGGCTGCTGATGAAGGACGAGGGGCTGATCCCGACCGGGGCCTTCAAGGCCCGCGGCGCCGCGGTCGGCGTCTCCCGGGCGGCCGAGCTCGGCGTGCGCGCCGTGGCGATGCCGACCAACGGCAACGCCGGTGCCGCCTGGGCCTGCTACGCGGCCCGGGCCGGGCTCGGCGCGCTGATCGCGATGCCGGTCGACGCCCCGGAGATCACCCGGCGCGAGGTCGTCGTCTCCGGTGCGGAGCTGTACCTGGTGGACGGCCACATCGGGGACGCCGGACGGCTGGTCGCCGACGCCGTCGTCCGACGCGAGGGCTACCAGGACACCTCGACGTTGCGCGAGCCGTACCGGATCGAGGGCAAGAAGACGATGGGCTACGAAATCGTCGAGCAGCTCGGCTGGCGCGCCCCGGACGTCATCCTGTACCCGACCGGCGGCGGTGTCGGGATCATCGCGATCCACAAGGCGCTGCAGGAGATGCGCGAGCTGGGCTGGCTGACCGGGCCGATGCCCCGGCTGGTGGCGGTGCAGGCCGCCGGGTGCGCCCCGATCGTCGAGGCGTTCGACGCCGGCCTGCGCACCTCCCGGGCCCCCGCGGATCCGCGTACGGTCGCCTTCGGCATCACCGTGCCGAAGGCACTCGGCGACTTCCTGGTACTGGACGCGGTCGACGCCACCGGCGGCACGGCCGTCGCGGTCACCGACGACGAGCTGCTGGCCGCCCAGCACGCATTGGCCCGCGACGAGGGCACCTGGATCTGCCCGGAGGGCGCGGCATGCGTCGCCGCGGCGGGCCGGCTGCGCGAGTCGGGCCTGCTCGACGGTCACGAGGAGGTCGTCGTCCTCAACACCGGCAGCGGACTGATCTACCCGGGCACCGTCACCGTCGACGTACCGGTGCTCGCGAAGGACGGGGCCGTCCCCTGATCGACGGGCCCGGACCGGGGTGCCCGGGCCCGCCGGGCATCGGGCACCCTGTACCCGTGGCACTGCTCCGACCCGCGGCCGAGCCGCCGCCCGCGCCGTTGTCGCGGTACTGGAAGGCCTATGTGACCGACTGCACCGAGCAGGTCACCCGCTTCCACCGCATCACCGCCGTGGTGGGCGCGTCGCAGGTGCGGACCTGGCTCGGCGAGATCGGCAAGCGGCTCGACTCCGAGCTCGAGGCGGTGCACCGGCTCGCCGCCGTCGGCGACTCGATCGAACCGGCCCGCTTCCGGATCACCGAGCCGCCCGCGAAGCGCATCGCGAACCGGCTCGGCAAGGCGAAGGCGTCACTGAAGCAGTCGGTCGACCAGGCCGCCGAGATCGCCGAGCAGGCGGTGCTCGACCCCACCCACGACGACGTCCGGGTGCACCTGAACGTGCTCAACGAGCAGGTCGGCCGGCTGGCGATCGCAGCACCGCTGGCCGAGGAGCCGGAGCCGGGGCCCCGCCGCCGCCGGTGGCGCCGCCCCGGCTCCTGACGGTCGCCGGACCGCGGTCAGAAGGGCCGGTCCCCCGCGATCGCGACCCGCTCGGCCACCCGCCGGTGCGGGTGGTAGTCGCCGACCGCGTAGTGCTGGGTGGCCCGGTTGTCCCAGAACGCGAGCGTGCCCTCGCTCCAGCGGTACCGGACCTGGTACTCGGGCACGTGGGCCTGGGCGAACAGGTGGCGCAGCAGCGCGTCGGACTCCGCCACCGGCAGGCCGACGATCCGGGTGGTGAACGACGCGTTCACGTTCAGCGTGCGCCGCCCGGTCTCCGGGTGGTTCCGCACCACCGGGTGGGTGACCGGCGGGAACCGGTCCTGCAGCCGCTGGAGCTTCACCGGGTCCAGGAAGCGGGCGAAACCGGGCACCATGTCGTGCACCGCGGCGGCGTCGTCGATCACGACCCGCACCTCGGCGGACAGGTTGTCGTAGGCGGCGGCCATGTCGGCCCAGAGGGTGTCACCACCGAACGGCGGAGCCTGCACCATCCGCAGCACCGCGCCCATCGCGGGCGCCTCCCGGAACGTCGTGTCGGCGTGCCAGATGTTCTCGAACGTCCGGGCCCCGGTGCCGAACCGGACCACATCGGCCGTGTCGCCCGCGTCGAGCATCGGGTTGGTCTCCAGCTCACCCCACAGCAGGCCGAAGTCGCGTTGCTGGGTGCTGCTCAGGTCCTGACCGGGGAAGAACAGCACCTTCCACTCCAGCAACGCGCGATGCAGCTCGGAGCGCAGTTTCCCGTGCGGGACGGTGCGCAGGTCGATCCCGGTGATCTCGGCACCAAGGGTGCGGCCGAGCGGGGTGAGGACGAACAGCTCGTACGGGTGGTCCGGGCCGTCGCCGGGCAGCCGGCACAGCCGCCGCTCACCCTCCAGGAGGTCGACGGCGGGGGTGGACCGGGGCCGGCTGACCGGCGTGTCGAGCTGAATCGTCACGCCCCGATGTTGCGTCCGGGTATCCCGTGCCGACAACCGGGCGTCCACGGACCGGAGAGATGTCCGGTCACCCCGGGCTGACGGGCGCCGGAGCGGGCCCGGCCGCCTCGAAACCGTCGGACCCGGCAGGCAGGATGGAGCCATGACGACCACCGAGCCCGCCCCGGGAACCCGACGCTCCGGTCTCGACCTCACCTGGGTCGACCCGCAGGTGCGCCCGCAGGACGATCTGTTCGCCCACGTCAACGGCCGGTGGCTGGCGACCCACGAGATCCCCGAGGACCGCGCCCAGGACGGTGCCTTCCGGGTGTTGCGCGACCGTGCCGAGGCACAGGTGCGGGCGATCGTCGAGGAGTGCGCGGCGGGGTCCGCCGAGCCGGGCACCGACGCCCGCCGGATCGGTGACCTCTACACCTCGTTCATGGACACCGAGCGGGTCGAGCAGCTCGGGGTCGAGCCGCTGCGCCCGCTGCTCGACGAGATCTACGCCGCCACCGGGAAGGCCGAGCTGGCCGCGGTGCTGGGCCGCCGACAGCGCGAGGGCCGCGCTGCCCTGTTCGGCGAGTTCATCGCCACCGACCTGAAGGACTCGTCCCGCTACCTGGTCAACCTCAACCAGTCCGGTCTGGGCCTGCCGGACGAGGCGTACTACCGCGAGGAGGGTTCCGCCGAGATCCGTGCCGCCTACGTCGAGCACCTGCAGCGCCTCGCCGAGCTGGTCGGTCTCGCCGAGCCGGCCCGGGTCGCCGAGCAGGTGATGGAGCTGGAGACGGCGCTGGCCGCCGCGAGCTGGGACAACGTCACCAACCGGGACGCCGAGAAGACCTACACCCTGCTCACCCGCGAGCAACTCCGCGAGACCGGGCCCGGCTTCGACTGGGCCGAGTGGGAGTCTGCGCTCGGTGTCCCGGCGCACTCCTACGACGAGGTGATCGTCCGGCAGCCCGGCTTCGTCACCGAGGCGGGCGCGCTGTGGGCGGACCGGCCGCTGGAGCAGTGGCAGGCCTGGCTCGCGCTGCACGTGACCTCCGCCTGCGCCGACCATCTGTCCTCCGACCTCGTCGAGGAGGACTTCGCGTTCTACGGGCGCACCCTGTCCGGCACCCCGGAGCTGCGGGAACGCTGGAAGCGGGGCGTGTCGCTGGTGGAGGGCGCGCTCGGTGAGGCGGTCGCCCAGATCTACGTGCAGCGGCACTTCCCGCCGAAGGCGAAGGAGCGCATCGAGGAGCTCGTGGCCAATGTCGTGGAGGCCTACCGGCAGTCGATCACGACGCTGGACTGGATGAGCCCGGAGACCCGTGAGCGGGCGCTGGACAAGCTCGGCAAGTTCACCCCGAAGGTCGGCTACCCGAAGAAGTGGAAGGACTACTCGGCCCTCCACATCGACCCGACCGACCTGTTCGGCAACGCCGGCCGGGCGGCGGAGTGGCGGCACGACCACGAGTACTCGAAACTCGGCGGGCCGGTGGACCGCCAGGAATGGCTGATGACCCCTCAGACGGTCAACGCCTACTACCACCCGCGGCTCAACGAGATCGTGTTCCCGGCCGCGATCCTGCAGCCCCCGTTCTTCGACGCCGACGCCGACGACGCCGCCAACTACGGGGGCATCGGCGCGGTCATCGGGCACGAGATCGGCCACGGGTTCGACGACCAGGGCTCCCGCTACGACGGCGAGGGCAACCTCACCGACTGGTGGGAGGCCGCGGACCGGGAGGAGTTCGAGTCCCGCGCGCAGATGCTGATCGACCAGTACTCGGCGCTGTCCCCGAGGGGACTGCCGGACCACAAGGTCAACGGGGCGCTCACCGTCGGCGAGAACATCGGCGACCTCGGCGGGCTGACGATCGCGCTGAAGGCCTACGCGATCGCCAACGAGGGCACCGAGCCCCCGGTGATCGACGGGCTGACCGGCGAGCAGCGGGTGCTGTTCGGCTGGGCCCAGGTGTGGCGGGCGGTCACCCGTGACGCCGAGGCGATCCGCCGGCTGGCGACCGACCCGCACTCGCCGCCGGATCTGCGCTGCAACGCGGTCGTGACGAACCTGGACACCTTCCACGAGGCGTTCGGCGTCACCGAGGACGACGCCCTGTTCACCGACCCGGGCCGGCGCGTCCGGATCTGGTGACAGCACCCTCCTGGCCGCGGGAGCTCATCCCGCGGTCAGGAGGTCCACGTCGTAGGCGGTCAGCCGGAGGTCGGCCGTGACCAGGGTCAGCCTCTCGACCCGGGCCTGGGCGACGAGCATCCGGTCGAAGGGGTCGCGGTGGTGCAGAGGGAGCACGCCGACCTCCGCCGCATGGGTCCCCAGGATCGGGAGCTCGTCGAAACCCTCGACCTCGAACTGGTCACGCAGGTCGCCGTCGATGACGAGCTTGCCGATCGACTGCTTGACCGCCAGTTCCCACAGCGTGGCGACGGACACGACGGCGTCGTTGCCGCCGTCCGCGATCGCCTCCGTGGCAGCGGTTCCCAGCCGTTCGTCACCCGCCAGCCACCAGAGGACGACGTGCGAGTCCAGGAGCAGTCGCACTATCGGATTCCCTGATCGTCGGCCACTGCCTCCTCGCCGAGCATCAGCTCGGCGATCTCGTCGTCGCCCTCGTTGATACCTCCGGCCATTCGGATCCTTCCGCGCAGGGCACCCGGAACCCGAGCCGCCCGTCGCCGCTGAGCCGGCACGAGGCGCGCGACCGGGCGGCCGTTCCTGGCGATGACGATCTCCTCACCCGATTCGACACGCTCGATCAACCGGGACAGGTTCGTCTTCGCGTCGTAGATGTTCACCTGGTCCGACACCCTTCCAGCGTAATCACCCTGACCAGGTCTGACCAGGTCCAGGTATCTGACGGCCCGCGCTCAGGCTTCGTCCGACGACGGCGACGGCGCGTGGTAGCTGTGCCCGGTCGGCGTGGTGGTGCGCACCCCGTCGGGGGTCCGGTGGACCTGCCACCCGGGTTGCTCGCGCACGTGGTTGTGGAACTCGCAGGTGCCGCGCCCGTTGTCGAGCGTGGTGCGGCCATCGTCGGCGACGCGCCGGATGTGGTCGATGTGCCGGATCGGTGCGTCGCAGTACGGCTCGGCGCAGCGGTTGCCATCCCGGGCGCGGACCAGCTCGGCGAGCAGACCGGTGAAGGCGCGGCGCCGTGAGTCGCCGCCGATGACGGTGCCCGCCCGGGTGAGCAACTGCCGCACGGTCTTCCGGCCGGTGGCGGTGGCGAGCAACTCGACCGGGACCGGGCCGTGGCCGGGAATCTCGGCGGGAAGCGGCGACGCGGTATCGAGCAGGGCCTCGACGGGTACCACGACCTGCACGTCGACATCGATGTCGGTCGCCTTCGACCGGCCGGTGAGACGCTCGACGAGCGTGTCCGCCAGCACCTGCCCCCGGCTCCACGTCAGCGGCGCCGGATCGACAGAGGCCTGCACGAACGCCTTCTGCAGAGAGGCCAGGCAGGCGACTCCCTGCTCGACGGGGAGGTACCCGGTCAAGTAGACCATGGCGTCCGGTGCCGGGCGCAGCGTGACGCGGCGCTCCGCGCGGGCGGCGTCGACCCGGGCCCGGAACTTCTCCGGCGCGATCTCCGCGGCGAGCCTGCGGACGAGATCCCGCAGCCGCCCGATGCCGAGCCTGGTCAGGTCGTGCTGCGCGAGCCGGGCGTCGACCCACGCACGCTCGGCGGGATCGAGATCGGAGCACGCGGCCACGACCGCGCCGACCTTGGTGGCGCTCAGCCGCCCCGAAGTGAATGCCTCCCGGACGTGGTCGAGCCCCTCCCTCATGTCGCGGGCCGCCCGTATCCGCGCCCGCGCGTCGGCCGGCGACGTGTGGCAGGCCAGCGCGACCTGCGCGACCGCGCCGCGCTCGAGGCGCTCCGGGTCGGTCCGCCCGGCGGCGATGGCGTTGCCGACGTGTTCGCGGGCGAACGCGTGGATCCGGGACGCCTGCAGCGCGGCGACGCAGTTCTGCAGGGAGTCGATCTGCTGGATCTGGTCGATCAGCTCCGCCTCGGTGCAGCCCGACGGCTCGGCGGCACGGGCGGCCTGCTCGATCACGAGCTGGATGAGGGCGAGATCGATCCGTGGGAACCCGGGCTCGTCAACACCCGGGGTGCCGGTCGGGAGTGGAGGGTCGTGGACCGCGGTCATGGGATCGAGACTACTCGAACATACGTTCGCAGTCGAGTCCGCGTTCGCAATCGCAAAGCCCTGACCTGCGGCGATGCAGCGCCTCGCTCGCCTCGTTCCCCCCGCTCGGCGAGCCGGGCGAGCAGCGCCTCGTACAGCGCCCGCCCGGTGCCCCGTCCGCGGGCGTCCGGGGCCAGGTAGACACTGACCTCGCAGGTCCAGCGGTAGGCCGCACGGCCCCTGAACGGCGCACCGTAGGCGTAGCCGGCGACCCGGCAGTCGTCGCCGGTGACGACCAGCCAGGCGTGCCGCTGCTGGGCCTCGGCGATCCGCTCGGCCATCTCCACCGGTCCGGGCGGCTCGGTCTCGAAGCTGATCGCGGTGTCCCGGACGTACGGTGCGTAGACCGCCGCGCAGGAGTCGGCGTCGGCAGCGGTGGCGTCCCGGATCCTCACCCGCCCATCCAACCGGAACCGGGCTGCCCACGGCCGGAGCCATGGGTGAGGATCTGACGGTGACGCCGCCCTCCCCGGTCCGTACCGGACTGCTCTCGGTGGTGCTGGGACTGTTGTTCGGCCTGGCCGGCCTGTCCACCTCCGGGGTCACCGTCGCCCTGCCGCAACTGGCCGCGGACCTGGACGTCAGCACGGCGGTCTCGACCTGGATGGTCACCGGCTACACGGTCGCGCTGGCCGTCGCGACGCCGGTGCACGGGCGTCTCGCCGATGCCGTCGGCATCCGCGGCCCGCTCTGCGCCGGCGTCGCACTGCTGGGGTTCGGAGCACTCGCCGCGGCGCTGGCACCGAACTTCGGGTCGCTCATGGCGGCGCGGGTGGTGCAGGGTCTCGGATCGGCAGCGGTACCGGTCCTCGCGACGGCGCTGCTCAGCGCCCGGCTGCCGGCGGAACGACGCGCCCGGGCGCTGGGCAGGCTGGCCGGCACCTCGGCGCTGCTGGCCACGCTCGGTCCACTGGTCGGTGGTGCGCTGACCGTCGCCGGGGGCTGGCGGGCGGCCGTCGCGCTGCCCGTCGTCGCCCTGCTGGCCGTGCCGTACCTGTGGCGGCGCTCGGTCGTCCGTGGTGACGGGATCCGGCCGGACGTGGTCGGCGCCGCGATCGTGGCGGTCGCGGTGACCGGGTTGGTGCTGCTCGTCCAGTCCCCGAGCGCGGGGGCCACCACCGCGGTCGTCGGTGCGGTGCTGCTCGCGCTCGGCGTCCCGGCCACCGCTGGCTGGGTGCGGCGCCGTCCCGACGGCTTCCTCCCCCGCGCGGTGATCCGCAACTCCGATGTGGTGCGCAGCTCGCTGTGCGCCGCGCTCATCCCGGTCGCCTGGTTCGCGTTGCTGCTGGGCATCCCGCTGGAGCTGGCCGAACGCGGCTGGACGCCGCTGAGCACCGGTCTGGTCCTGGTCCCGTCGGCACTCGTGGCGCTCGCCTGTCCGTCCCTGTCGGCCATCCTGCAGGCACGGGTCGGGGCCCGGCGCACGCTGGCCGCTGCCTGCGCGACGACCACGGTCGGCCTGCTCGCTGCCGCCGGCGGCGTCACCTGGCACCTGCCGTGGTTGCTCGCAGTCGCGCCGATGCTGGTGACGCTGGCGTTCGGCACCGGCCAACCCGCGATGATGGCCGCGGTCGGTGTCGCCGTCCCCGACGAGCGGCGCAGCGGCGCGATCGGCGTCGCGACGCTGTGCTTCCTGACCGGCGCCGGGATCGGCGCCGCGACGATCGGGGGCATCGCCCCGGTCCTCGGGTTGCCGGCGGCGTTCGGGTTGCTCGCCGCGGTGGCACTCGCCGTCAGCGCCGTCGCCGGCTACGCGCGTTCCACCTGAACCTTCGTGTCGGAGAAGGTCGGTGCGTGACCGAGGTCGGCGAACCCGGTCGGGTTGATCGCGTTCACCGTCGCCTGGCCCTTGGTCTGCGCCCGCCAGGCCCCCATGCTCGCCATCACCACCCCGCGGGTGACGTCGGCGGTGACGACCGCCCTGACCAGGATCCCACCGCGGTCGTTGAAGATCCGGAGCAGGTCACCGTCGGCCACCTGACGGTCGGCGGCGTCGTCGGGGTGCAGCCAGCCCGACGGCTCGCCCTGCGCGCGCTGCTGGGCGGGCAGGTTCGCGTAGCTGGAGTTGATGTAGGCGTGCGACTTGGGCGAGATCAGCGATAGCGGGTGCACGCCGTCGGTGCCGACGGGCGGGACGTAGCGGGGCAGCGGATCGACGACGCCGCCCGGCTGGAACTCGTTCGATCCCTGCCGGAACAGCGGGAGCACGAAGTCCCCGCCCGCCGCGGCCCCGGACAGGAACTCGTGCCGTCCCGACGGTGTCGGGAAACCGCCCTCGGCGTGCGGGGCGTACTCGTCCGGGCCGGGCAGGTTCAGCCGTGCCCACCCGGTCTCGGCGAGCGAGGCCGGGGTGATGCCCGCCAGCGCCGGTGCCGACCAGTCGTAGGCGGCGGCGATGAGCTCGTCGTCGGTCATCCGGAAGCAGTCGTCGTCGTACCCCATCGCGGCGGCCAGCCGCCGGAACAGCTCGACGTTGCTGATCGCGTCGCCGACCGGTGGGATCGACGGCCGGTTCAACCCGATGTAGAAGTGCCCCCAGGAGAACATGACGTCGGTCTGTTCCAGCTGGGTGGCGGCGGGCAGCACGATGTCGGCGTAGAGCGCGGTGTCGGTGAGGAACTGCTCGGAGACGACGGTGAACAGGTCGTCGCGGGCCAGCCCGGCGAGCACCTTCTCCTGGTCGGGGCAGACGACGACCGGGTTCGAGTTGTAGACCATCAGCGCCTTCACCGGCGGCCCGTCGATCTCCCCGGCCAGCGCCCGCCCGAGGTGGAACTGGTTGACGACCCGGGTCCCCTCGGGGCGGAGCTCGGGCCGCGACAGCGCGTCCCAGTTCACCGGGAACGCCCACAGCGGCAGCGCGAGCAGCCCGCCGCCCGGCTTGCGCCACGCCCCGACCAGGCCGGGCAGGCAGGAGATCGCCCGGACGGTGGAGCCACCACCGGGATGACGTTCGATCGCCACCCCGATCCGGATCA
This sequence comes from Pseudonocardia sp. NPDC049635, assembly GCF_040659795.1. NCBI lineage: Bacteria > Bacillati > Actinomycetota > Actinomycetes > Pseudonocardiales > Pseudonocardiaceae > Pseudonocardia > Pseudonocardia sp. NPDC049635. The sequence goes on along the minus strand of NZ_JBFAON010000006.1, from coordinate 72,822 downwards.
TCGACGGCTGCCCGGCCGCGTACTCGCGCGCCAGGGTCCGGATGTCCTCTGCCGGGATCCCGGTCTCCGCCTCGGCCCACTCCGGGGTGCAGTCGCGGGCCCGCTCGGCGAGCTCGTCGATGCCGAGGGTGTGCTGCTCCACGTAGTCGCGGTCGGTCAGCCCCTCGGTGACGATCACGTGGATCAGCGCCATCGCGAGCGCGCCGTCGGTTCCGGGGCGGATCGCGATGTGCCAGTCGGCGCGGGCAGCGGTGCGGTGCTTGACCGGGTCGATCACCACGACCTTCGCCCCGTTGCGCTGCGCCTGCGCCACGAACGGCCACAGGTGCAGGTTCGTCGACACCATGTTGCAGGCCCAGATGACGATGTAGCGGGAGTGCACGAGGCTCTCCGGGTCGACGCCCGCGGTGGGTCCGACGCTCATCACGTACGCGGTGGACGCCCCGGAGTCACAGTAGGTGCGCTCACTGACAGTGGCCCCCATCCGGTTGAAGAACGGGTCGCCGACGTTGAGCCCGTTCAGCGTGCCCTGGGTGCCGAGGTAGCTGACCGGCATCACGGCCTCGGGTCCGTGCTCGTCGATCACCTGCTTCCAGGTGCCGGTGACGGTGTCGAGGGCGTCGGCCCAGGTGATCAGCTCGAACCGGCCGGAGCCCTTCGGCCCGGTGCGCCGCAGCGGCGTGGTGACCCGGTCCGGGCTGTACACCCGGTCGACGTAGTTGTTGACCTTCACGCAGAGTCCGCCCCGGGTGAAGGGGTGCTCCTTGTCGCCGCGGACGGCGATCGCCCGGCCGTTCTCGACGGTGACCGTCATCGCACAGCCGTCCGGGCAGTCGTGCGGGCAGATCGCACGGCGGGTGCCGGATCCGTTCAGGTCGATCAGCGGGAGCTCGGGGGTGGTGGTCATCGCGGGACTCCTCCGGTGGTGGTGCGACCAGCATCGGGCCCGGTGGCGACGCGCGTTTCGCGCAGCGTGCCGGTTTGTTGCCACTGGGCGACAGGCATTGACCCTGCGGTGTCCTGGCGGTGGACTCGGCCCGACGGTCGAGCGATGCGGAGGTGGCCCGTGGTCCTGTCCCCCGGTGCGGCACCGGTCGCGTCCCGGACCCGGCGCTGTGACGAGTGGCGGGAGGCGCTGCGGCACGATTTCGTCGCGCTGGACGTGGCTCCCGACCGGCGGCGCGGCGGTGCGTTCACCGGTGCGGTCCACAGCGCGACGCTGGCCCACCTGCAGGTCTCCCGGGTCTCGTCGGTGGCACAGACCTGTCGGCGGACCCGGCAGCTGGCCGGCCGCGAGGACCGGAGGTTCCTGCAGGTCGGAATGCTGTCCCGGGGGACGGCGGTGCTCGAGCAGGACGGGCGACGTGCCCTGCTCCATCCGGGCCACCTCGCCCTCTACGAGACGGAGCGGCCGTTCACCTGGACCCTCGGCGGGAGCTGGGAGCTGCTGGTCTTCACCTGGCCGCGCGACGCGATCGACCTCACCGCCGCCGAGTCGGCGAGTGCCACTGCACGGAGGTTCGACGCCGGGGCGGGCCTGGGGCCCGTGGTCGCCGGGGTGTTGCACGGGCTCGCCTGCGGGCTGCCGTCGCTGAGTGCGCCGGGCGCCGTGCGGGTCGCCGACGAGGTCGGTGGGTTGGTCGGAACCCTGGCCGGCGAGCTGGTGCCGCCCACCCCCGGCGGACGGGCACACGCCGATCTGCGTGAGCGGGTCGAACGCTACCTGGACGAGCATCTCGCCGATCCCGAGCTGGGGCCCGCCTCGGTCGCCGCCGCGCATTTCGTCTCCACCCGGCAGCTGCACCGCCTGTTCGCCGGATCCGGCGAGTCGGTGACCCGGCGGATCCGGCGGGCCCGCCTGGACCGGGCCCGCCGCGAGCTCGCCGACCCGCGGCTCGCCGACACGCCCGTCGGGGAGATCGCCCGGCGGAACGGCTTCACCGAGCCGGCCGGCTTCAGCCGGGCGTTCCGGGCGGCCTTCGGGGTCGCCCCGAGCGCCTACCGTCCGCGACCCTGAGCGGTGTCGCGGTAGACAAGCCTGCGCAGACCCGCCTCGGCGGGGCCGGGTTTCCCGCGCCGCTCCAGCAGGACCGCGTACGCCAGGGTGACCAGCCAGACCCCGGTCGCGAACAACGCCATCGTCGCGCTGCCGAGCACCGCACCCCAGCCCAGCCCCCAGGCCGCCAGCAGCGGTGCACACAGCACCGACTGACCCAGGTAGCTGGTCAGCGAACGCTTCCCGACCGCACTGATCGCGAACCCGACCGGCCCGGGAGCCCGGCCGGCGAGCCGGTCCCCGATCAGCCCGAACAGCGCGACGTAGCCGATGCCGCAGGCCAGCCCGGTGACCAGCTGTGTCGCGGCGAACACCCACATGATCTGGTCGAAACCGCCGAGCACCCCGACGTGCGCCAGCGCGTGCGGGAGCCCGCCGAGCCAGCCGATCGCGATCCCACCGACCGCGGTGATCCGCAACAGCCGACGGTGCTCACCCGGCTGTTCCAGGATCCGGCGCCGAGCCGCCCAGAAACCGAGCAGGATCGCCACCGGCACGGCGAGCCCCAGCAGCCCCTGTACCAGCACGATGAACGGCCACAGGAGCATCCGCGCTCCCATCGCGCCGAGCACGCTCTCCGACGACGCGGAGCCGGTCACGAAGTCCGGGATCCCTCCGGCGGCCTGTGCCGGCATCCCGCTCGCCACCGTGGCCCAGGCACCGATCGCCGACATCACCGCGAGCAGCAACAGCACGCCGGTCCCGATCCCGGCCCACACCAGCAGCGTCCGGTCCGCGCGCCGGACGAACAGCCACACCAGCACCAGTCCGCACAGGCCGTAGGCACCGAGCACGTCGCCGCCCCACAGCAGCAGTGCGTGCACGAACCCGAACACCAGCAGCCACAGGTTGCGCCGCTGCAGCAGCCGGAACGCCTCGCGCTCCGGTACCCCGTTCTCGCCCTGCCGCCGGTAGATCACCGCGAGGCCGTAGCCGAACAGGAACGCGAACATCGGGTACACCCGCATGTCGACGCCCGTGATCAGCACGGCCTGCACGATCCGGTCGGCGACGGAGCCGTCCACCGGATGGAAACCTGCCGCGGAGTGCTCCCGCCCGTACAGGTAGAAGGGCGTGTTGGCCAGCGCGATCAGCAGCAGCATGAAGCCCCGGGCCAGGTCCGGCGCCGGAGCCCGCCCGGTGAGCCCGACCGGGCCGGTCAGGCGTGGGCGTCCCCCCTCGAGCGTCATGTCCCTCCCCCTCGTCGATTCCCCTGTCCGCCAGACCGGGACGGCCCGGGGCCGTCAACCCGGAAAAGGGAGGTGTCGCGCGTGCACTACGGCACATCCCGCACCACCTTCCGGACCGCGGCGGTGAAGCGCGGACGCAGCTCCGGAACCGGCTCCGGATCCGTGTCTCCGGAGGTGAGCTCGTCGGCGTAGACCCGGAAGCAGCCCTGGATGCCACGCAGGAGGCCGTCGACCAGGAACGGCCCCGGCTCCGCCGGATCGAGAACGGTCCGCAGCATCCGATGCTCGGGCCCGTCCCCGGCCACCGTGTCCGGGCACACGACGAACAGCCCGCGGGCCGCCAGCACCGCCTCCTGCAGCAGGTCCCGGACGAGTTCGGTGTCGTCCAGCGGTTCCCCGCGGCCGTACTCCGGTTTCAGGACGTGCCGGGCGACCAGCAGGTCCTCGTGGTCGATCGCCTCGGCGAGCGCGACGACGTCGGCGACGGGATGCCCGACGACCGTCGACACGTGTGCCGCCGCGGCGCGCAGCCAGCGCAGGGCGGCGATCGCCGCCGCGGTCGGCTCGACCGCGCTCAGCAGGGCCCGCGCCTCCAGCGGATCGTCGTGCAGCAGGCGATGCGCGAGAGCCAGCTGCTCGGCCGGCACACCGATCCGGACATGGGTGACGGCCTGGGCGGCCCGTCCGGTGAGTCGCCCGAGATCGGCGTCGATGACGGCGCCGATCTCGGCCCTGACCTCCCGGGCCACCGCGTCCGCGAAGGCCCGCCCCGGTGCCGCCGACACGATGCGCCCCAGGGCCTGGGTGATCCGCTCACGGTCGTCCTCCGGGCTCTCGGGCGGGCCGGTCACTGGGAACGTCGGAATGCGGACCGCCTCGACCAGCCGGAACGCCCGGATCTCGGTGACCTCGCCCTCGACGTAGGCCGACCAGAGCAGCTCGGAGAGCCGGGTGAGCAGGCCGGCGGTGCGGCGTGCGTGCACGGCGGGCCAGTCGCGGGGGACGCGGGCGACCCGGGCCGCGACGGTGCCGTCACCGGTCGGCCAGGTCGCGACGATCACGGACGCCGCCGGGTCGTGCGCGTAGACGGTCATCACGGGCCGTTCTCGGTGGGAGTCATACGGCTTGGACGGCGCCGGGCGGCGGCCGGTTCCGGTGGGATTCCGGTCGGGCACCGGGAGCCGCGGACATCGGACTCCGCACCACGCGGCAGGATCGCTCACCGACGGGCCGATCGTGGCCTGGGCAGTGCCGCCGAGGCGATCACCGCGGACCAGGGTCCACCACGGCAGGCCGAGGAGCTGCGCGGGCCGGTCCAGATCGTCCTGATCACGTCGTCCGGCGGCCGAGCCCGTTCCTCAGGACACCCGTCGGCAGCTCGACTCCGCCCGGTCGCGCCGACTCACCGAACCGACGCTCTCAGCCGATCGCGCCGAGGAGCTGGTGGCCGACGTCCAGATCTACGCCGCCGTCTCCGGCCACCCGCTGGGGTCGCCGGTCCGCGCGCTCTTCCCGGACGAGCCAGCCGCTGTCGCCGGGATCGGTTCGGTGCTCCTGCTCCCGGAGGTGCTCGCCAAGCCCCTGCGCGAGCGGCGTTCCGACGAGGTCGCCGCGCTGACGGGGCTGCTCAGCAGGCTCCGTCTACACCCGATGGACCCGGTGACGGCCGAGGTCGCCACCTCGCTCGCGGCCGCTTACCGGTTGCGAGCGGCCGAAGCGACGCACCTGGCCACGGCCGTGGTCGCCGGGTCGGACCGGTTCGTCGTCAGCGATCGGAAGGCCTTCGGGCCGGGCATCTCGGAGGTCGACGTCGTGCACCCGGAGCAGCTCCCCGGCTGACGGCTCGCTCAGAGCGTGCCGACCGCAGCAGCCCGGCCGGAACGGGCATCGCTCCGTCGAGGTCGGCCGGCCGTACCGCTGGGGCCGACGGAACTGTCGGGGGCCTTCCCTATCCTCACCCGTACCCGCCGTCCCAGGGAGGTGAGCACCGTCCACTCCGCCTTCGCGTACCTGTCCACGGAGAACGCGCGTCTCTACCGCGAGATCATGCTCGCCTTCGTCGCGGCCAAGCGCCGCTTCACGGTGCACCTGCGCCCCGGTGACGTGGTGGAGGCACTCGAGGGCCGGTCCGGTCCCGACACGGTCGCCCGTGCCCTCACCGCGCTCGAGGGCTGGGGGAACCTGCGCTCCGATCCGGACACCAGCCGGGTCACCAGCGTCGAGGACTTCCACCGGGCCCGGTTCCTCTACCAGCTCACCCGCGAGGGAGAGGCCGCCGAGGAGGCCCTGACCGTCTACGACGAGGCGCTCGGCCGGCGCGGCGCGCTGCAGGCCGTCGCGCTCACCGACATCGCCCCCCAGCTGCGGGCGCTGCTGGAGCTGGCCGGGGCCGCCGAGCCGGACCTGGCGAAGGTGCACCTGTCGTTGCGCGCGCTGGTCGACCGGTTCACCGATCTCGCGGCGAACGCGCAGGCGTTCATGGGGTCGCTGCAGCGCTCGATCGACCTGCAGGATGTCGACGCCGAGGCGTTCCGCGCGTACAAGGACCAGCTGATCGACTACCTGCAGCGGTTCATCGCCGATCTCGTCGCGACCGGCGCGGAGATCGCGGGACTGGTCGAGCGGATCGAGGAGGGCGCCGTCGACCGGCTGCTCGATCTCGCGGCGCGCCGCGAGGCGGTCGATGCGGCGCCCGGCGGACCGGCCGGATCGGGCACCGACGACCCACGTGAACAGGAGTACCGCACCCGCCGGGCACTCTGGCAGGAGCGCTGGTCCGGCTTCCGCGGCTGGTTCCTCAGCGCCCCCGGGCACCCGTGCCAGGCCAAGCTGCTCCGGTCGCAGGACCGTGCCGCGATCCCCCAGCTGCTGCACGTCGTCGCCGCGCTGAACGAGCGCCGGACCGGGCGTTCCGACCGATCGGCCGACCTGCGGTCGCTGGCGCTGTGGTTCGCCCAGGCCCCGACCGACGACGACCGGCACCGGCTGTGGCGCGCAGCGTTCGGGCTGTCCGCCGGCCGGCACCTCACGGTGGACGCGGAGACGCTCGCCGCCCGCGAGGCCGACCCGGTGCCGCCCGGCACGCCGTGGGCCGACGCACCTGCGCTGCAGATCAGCCCCCGGTTGCGCCGCACCGGCAGCTACGAGCGGCGCGGGAGGGTCTCCCGGGTGCTCGACCGCAGTGAGCAGCGCCGCCACCTCGCCGAGCTGGCCGCCCGGGAGGCCGAGCAGCTCGCCGCGGCGCGGGCCGCCCTGAGCACCGACGGACCGATCAGGCTGGGTGGTGTCGGGGAGCTGGACGGTGACGCGTTCCGGCTGTTCCTCGGCCTGCTCGGCGACGCGCTCGGTGCGCTCGCCCCGGGGCGCCGGGAGGTGTCGACGACGAGCTCGGACGGTTCGATGGCCATCCGTCTCACCGCGATCGCCGATGCCGGGGGGTCGTCGTCCGGACCCCGGACGGTGAGTTCCGCGGGCCCGACCACGTGCTGCACATCGTCGACCTGGTCGGCGGGGCCGTGTCGGAACGCAGCGCATGACCGGCCCCGGCCTGGCGGACGCGCTCGCCGAGACCCGCCGATCCGAGCAGGTGCGCGCGGCCCGCGCGCTGCTCCGCAGGCCGGTGCTGCGGGCCCGCGGGCCTGACTCCGAGGACCTCGCGCTGGTGCGCCGGTATGCGAGCACCCTGCGGGAGTGGTTCGAGCGCAACACCGGCTGGCGGCTGGTCGTGGAGAGCGAGGTCGCCCGGCTGGTGAAGGTCGTCGCCGACGTCGACGACCCGACCCACCCCGCCCGGGACCCGCGCAGCCGGTCCCCTTTCACCCGGCGCCGGTACGTGCTGACCTGCCTCGCGCTCGGGGTGCTCGAGCGGGCCGAGGCGCAGGTGACCCTCGGCCGGCTCGCCGAGCAGGTGCTGCTGGCGGTCGCGGATCCAGACCTCGCCGACGCCGGGATCACCCTCACCCTGGAACGGCGGGAGGAGCGGAGCGATCTGGTCGCCGTCGTCCGGCTGCTGATCGAGCTGGGTGCGCTGGCCCGGGTCGCGGGCGACGAGGACGCGTTCGTCCGGTCCGAGGGTGATGCGCTCTACGACGTGGACCGGCGGGTGCTCTCCACGCTGCTGGTGGCGCCGCGAGGTCCGTCCACGATCACCGCGACCGGTTTCGCCGACCGCCTCGCGTCGTCGAGCTGACCGGCCCGGTGACCGACCGCGGCGAGGCCGTCCGGCGCCGCGACGAGGCGTGGCGGCACGCCGTCGCACCGCTCGACGAGATCGTCCGCAAGCGCCCGGAGCTGGCCGGCTGGCACGACCACCTGCAACGCACCGGCCTGGTGCGGCGGCTCGCCCCGCAGGTCGAGGACGCCACGGTGCTGCTCGCCGAGCTGGCGAGGGCGATCACCGGGCTCCCCGCCGAGCCGCAGCCGATCGGCCGCTTCGCGGAGCGTGTCCTCGGCTCCGCGCACGCGCTCGACCAGGGGCGCCCGCTGACCACGCTGCTGTTCCGCGCGGCCGTCGAGATCGGCGGGGTCGGCGAGGGGCGCGGCGCCGCGTGGGACCGCGCGGTCTGGGCATCGGTCGGTCTGGTCCGCGACGAGCTGTCCAGTACCGCGCTGACGCTCAACCTGTCCGCCGACACCGGAGCCGGGACCGGCGGGATGCTCGCCGCGATGCCCGGCGAGCCTGCGCTGCTGACGCTGCGCCAGCTGGTCCGCGACCCGCCCCGGTGGAACCTCCGCGGCACCGTCGTATCGGTCTGCGAGAACTCGGTCGTCGTCGCGGAGGCCGCGGACCGGCTCGGAGCCGGTTCGGGCCCGCTGGTCTGCACCGCGGGTCAGCCGGGTGCCGCGGTGATGACAGTGCTGCGGGGCCTCGCCGAGGCCGGGGCGACGTTGCGGCACCACGGCGACTTCGACTGGGGCGGGCTGCGTATCGCGAACCTTCTCGTCGCCGCGCTGCCGATCGCCCCGTGGCGCTACGACGCGGCGACCTACCTGCGCTGGGTGGGCCGGGACGGCGAGGGCACACCGTTGCGCGGCACCCCGGTCGAGGCCGCCTGGGATCGCGCGCTCGCCCAGGAGATGACGAGGATCGGCCGCTCCGTCGAGGAGGAGCGGGTGGTCGACGAGCTGGTGTCGGATCTACGGGGCCGCTGACCGACGGCCGGAGTCGACCGGGCGACCCACGGCGGGCCCTGCTGCACCCGCCGCCGACGGTCAGACGTTCCCCGGCACCTCTACCGGCGCCCCCGGGCCCGGCACCCGCTCTCCGCTCGCGGGTGCGGGGATGCGCCGGGCCAGCACGGTGGCAACGGCCGCCAGCACGACGACGACAGCTCCGTAGAAGATCACCGTCGAGCGCAGCCCGACCGTCGTCGCTGCGACGCCGGCGACCATCGCGGGCACGCTGAACGCCAGGTAGGCGAGGGTGTAGGTGGCGGCGAACAGTTCACCGCGCTCGTGCGGGGCGGCCAGCGCGGACAGGGCCCCGAAGGTCGCGTAGGCGGCCGACCCGAACCCGACACCCGCCACGAGCGTCCCGACGGTGGCCACCGGAAGCAGCCCGGCAACCGTTCCGGCCAGGGTGACCGTCGTGCCGAGCCCGAGCAGCGCAGCGGCCGGTGCCAGCACCCGGGCCGGGTCCCGGCCCCGCAGGGCGACCGCGCTCGCGGCACCGGTCAGGCACAGTGCCGCCACCACCAGACCCCCGACGAGATGGTTGCGCACCCCGAACGGGCCGGCCACCACCGACGGGCCCAGCGACAGGTACAGCCCACCCAGCGCCCAGCTCGCCACCAGTGTCGGGACGACCGCACCGAACCCCGGGCGGATCCGTCTCGGCACGGCGAGGCGGGGGCGCAGCGAGGCGATCGCGCCGGGCCGGCGGGTGATCGTCTCCGGGACGAGCGCGATCAACAACATCGCGACCAGCAGGCCGCCGAGCAGCAGCGCCCACACCAGCCGGGTCGGGGCGGGTGCGAACTCGACGAGGGCACCGGTGGCGAGACCACCCAGCCCGAGCCCGGTGAGCGGCGCGGCACCGTTGACCAGACCGGCCCGCTCGGGTTTCGGCGCGAGATCGACCAGGGCTGCTGGCAGCGTCGCCGTCGCCGCACCGGTCGCGACCCCCTGCACGATCCGGGCCGCCAGCAGCCAGCCGACGTCGGCGGCGAACAGGAACAACACCAGTGCGACGATCTCCGTCGCGATCGCCGCGAGCAGCACCGGACGGCGGCCGACGTGGTCGGACAGCGCACCGACGACGAGGAGCGCCGCGATCAGCGCGAGGACGTAGACCGCGAATACCGCGGTCAGCGTGAACTCGGTGAACGCGAACCGCTCCTGGTAGACGACGTAGAGCGGGGACGGAGCAGACGACGCGGCCAGGAACCACAGGAACGTCGCCGCGACGACGGCGAAGGCGACCGGCGGCGGCAGGCGGAACCGGTGCACGACCCCTCCTCGGGTTCGTCGGCGTTGCTCCGACGTGACTGAGCAGTGCCAACGACATGCGACCGTGCGGCATTCCCGGCCGGCTGCGCGTCACAACGATCCTGCCGGAACGGCGTGGCTGGTGGCAGGCTGAGCGGGTGCTGCGTGCATCGCCGGCCCGGGTGGGGCTGTTCAGCGTCCGCTACGAGATCACCCAGGACGGGCGTCCGGTGACCGGTTGGACCGCCCGGAGCTGGCAGCCGCACCGCGACCTGGTGATCGACGGCCACCCGTACGCGCTGCGTTCGGAGGGGATCGCCCGGTTCGCCCTGGAGGGCGACATCCGCGCGTACATCCTGCGTACCGTCGACCATCCCTACGGCCCGCTGTCGTTACCGCACTGGAACATCGAGGTCGGCGACCTGAGCTACCGGCTCGCCGGGGCCGGGATCGGGCGCCGGTTCACGCTGCTCACCACGGCGGACGCGGCGAACGAGGCCGGGCAGGTCTGGCGGACCGGAGCGCTGCGCCCGTCATACGCCGCGCAGCTCCCCGCCGCGCTGGCGTTGCCGGTCCAGGTGTTCGTGCTCTGGTCGGCGATGGCGATCTGGCGGGCCAGCGCCGCGGCCGCCACCGCCGCGACCGCCCGCTGAGCAGTCCCCGGCCGGGCCGTCGCGGACCGCGACCGGCCCCGGGCGCCGTGTCGGCGCCCGGGGCCGGTGTTCGGCTCACGCCTCGCCGCGGTATCCGGCTGCCTGCGCCTGCCACATCCAGCGGGCCTCCTCCAGCGCACGACCCAGCTCGATGAGCAGGTCCTCGGTGAGCGGGTCGGTCTTGGCGACCTGCTCGATGCGCGGGCGGAGCCGGTCCACGGCGACGTCGACGGTCGCCGAGACGGTCAGCACGGTGTCGGCGTCGGACACGTAGCCCTCCGGGAACTCCGGGAGTCCGGTGTCACGACCGACGGTCCGCACCCGGCCGTCCGGCGCGACACCGATGGCCGCGGAGCGCTCGGCGACGTTGTCGCTGTGCTCGCGGGCCAGGTCGACGAGCTCGTCGAGGTGCAGGTGGATGTCGCGGAACTGCCGGCCGACCAGGTTCCAGTGTGCCTGCTTGGCGACCAGGGACAGATCGATCAGATCGACCAGTGTCTCCTGCAGCACGCGACCGGTGATGTCGCGTGCACCGTCGTCGAGCGGGCTCGTGATCGGGGTTGCCATGGTTCGCACGGCTCCTTTCGCGTCGGTCCGGGATACGAGTGCCGGCGGGGGTCCCCCGCCTTCACCGGGTACAACGCCGGCCTCGCTACCGGTATGCCCCGAACCGTCGGCCCGCATGCGGTTCCGTGACCGGACAGACAACCGGTGAGGTATGCCTGACCTGCGAAAAGGCCGACCTACCGGGCGGCGTGCGTGATCAGCACCGGCACCGGCGAGTCGAGGATGATGCGCTGCGCGACACTGCCGGTGAGCAGCTTCCCGACCGGGCTGCGCCGCCGGACCCCGATGACGAGCAGGGCCGCCCCCGACTCCGCGGCGAGGTCCAGGATCGCCTCGGCCGGGTCGCCGCCGTCGTCGATCACCCGGACGTCGGTCTCGGGATCCCCGTCGGCACGCAGCGCGGCGAGCCGGGTCTCGACCCGGTCCCGCAGCGGCCCGCCGTCGTCGGGTTCGGTGTCGTGTTCGAACCGCTCCTGGTGCTCGGTCGCGAGCGCGACCAGCCTCGCACCCCGCAGCCGGGACTCGCGGACCGCGAGGTCGAGCGCGGCGGTCCCCTCGGGCGTCGGGCCGTAGGCCACACAGATCGTCATGGTCGCTCCCCATCAAGCGCGTGCGGACGGCGCCGACCCTAGTCACGGAATGGACCGAAACCGGGAAAAGTTCGTTGTGTTCGCATCGGACATAGAGTTATCGAAGCCGGACATTGGTAACCGGCTCCACCTGTGATTACCGTTTCCGCCATGCCACGACGGCAGGTCATCGCAGCCCTGGGAATCGTAGTCGTCGCCGCGCTCGCGGTGGCCGCTTTCGCCGACGCCGCCCGGTCCGGGGAGGGTCAGGCGGCACGCTCCAACCTCACCATGATCGCCCCTGCAGCCGCGGGCGGTGGCTGGGATCTCGTCGCCCGCGAGTCCCAGCAGGCCATGCGTACCGGGAACATCGTGAACACCGTCCAGGTGGTCAACATCCCCGGTGCGGGCGGCACGATCGGACTGAACCAACTGGCCGGGCTCGCGGGCGAGGAGACCACGATGATGGTCACCGGAACCGTGATGCTCGGCGGCATCAGCCAGTCCAGCAGCCCGCTGAGCCTGGCGGACACCACGCCGATCGCCCGTCTCGCCGAGGACTTCGAGGTCGTCGTCGTACCGGCGGACTCGCCGTACACCACCCTCGAGGAGATGCTCGTCGCGTGGGAGGCCGATCCGGCCACGCTGCCCATCGGCGGAGGGTCCGCTGGCGGCATCGACCACATGGTCGCCGCCCAGCTCGCGCAGGCGCGTGGGATCCCGGTGGAGAACATGGTCTACACCCCGCACCCCGGTGGCGGCGAGCTCACACTCAGCCTGCTCTCCACCGCCGCGGGCACGGTCGGCGTCGGGGTCTCCGGTTACAACGACTTCCGCGACCTGGTCGAGTCCGGCCAGCTGCGGGTGCTGGCGGTCGTCTCACCGGAACGACTGGCCGGGGTCGACGCCCCCACCATGGAGGAGCTCGGCTTCGGCGAGGTGGACCTCGTGAACTGGCGTGGCCTGGTCGCGCCGGCCGGGATCACCCCCGAGGAGCGGGCCGAACTGGAGGCGATCACCCGCGAGATGGTGGCCACCGAGTCGTGGTCGGAAGCGGTCGAGCGCAACCGGTGGGTGCGCAGCGAGATCTACGGCGAGGACTTCGAGAAGTTCCTCGTCTCCGAGCAGAGCCGCATCGACGATCTTCTGAAGGAGCTGGGATTGGCATGAGCCGCCGTCCTGCACATCTCTCGAGGGGCGCGCTCGTCGTCCCGGCCATCCTCGCCGCGCTGGGTGTCTTCCTCGTCTACGGCACCATGACGATGGAGGTCGTCGGTGGCGGCGGCCTGTTCGGCCCGACGACGATGCCCTGGATCGTCGCCGTGCTGAGCTTCGTCATCGCCGCACTGCTGGCATTCGACATCCTCCGACCGCATGCGGAGTACGACCGTCCCACCACCGGGGCGGACGCCGTCGGCCCTGACCGGGCCGAGGGGACCGACGGGGCCGAGCCGGCCGCGGCCGAGGGCGTCAACGGTCCGGCCGTGCTCACCGCGATCGGTGGTGTGGCCGGCTTCATCGTCGTGCTGCCGTTCCTGGGCTGGATCCTCTCGGCGACCGCCCTGTTCATCACCGTCGCCTACGCGCTGGGCAACCGGCGATGGCCGGGCATCGTCCTGGGCGGGCTGGCGATCTCCGCGGCGATCCAGGTCGTGTTCAGCGGCCTGCTGGGCATCTCCCTGCCCGCCGGATTCGTCGGGGGTTTCTGAGATGGAACAGCTGTCCAACCTGCTCGGCGGATTCGCCGACATCATGAGCCCATCGGCGCTGCTGTTCGTGTTCCTGGGCGCGCTGATGGGTACCGCGGTCGGTGTTCTGCCCGGTCTCGGATCGGCCATGGCGGTCGCCCTGCTGCTGCCGCTGACGTTCGTCCTGGAACCGACCAGCGCGCTGATCATGTTCACCGGGATCTACTTCGGCGGACTGTTCGGCGATTCCATCGCCGGCTTCCTCATGAACACCCCCGGCAACTCCACGGCGATCGCCAGCACCTTCGAGGGCCACCGCATGGCGCTGCGCGGTAAAGCCGCACAGGCCCTCGCCACCGGCGCCATCGGCGCCTTCATCGGTGGCATGGTCGCCTCCACGCTGGTCGTGTTCTTCGCCCCGACCCTCGCCGGACTCGCCACCGGATTCGGCCCGGCCGAGTTCCTCGCTCTCGCCGTGTTCGCCTTCATCGCGATCTCCGCGGTCGTCGCCGACTCCGCGCTCCGCGGCATCGCGGCACTCGCGATCGGCCTGACGCTGGCGCTGATCGGTATCGACCAGCCGTCGGGCAGCCCGCGGTTCTCCTTCGGCTTCTCCCCGTTGCTCGACGGCATCTCGATCGTCGTGATCACGGTGTCGCTGCTCGCGCTGGGCGAGGTGTTCAGTCAGGCCGCGAAGGTCGGGCGCGCCGACGACCAGCAGGCTGTCATGCCGACCGGTCGATGGTGGTTGTCGAAGGGCGAGTTCCGGCAGGCCCTGCCCGCCTGGCTGCGCGGCACCGCGATCGGCGTCCCGTTCGGTGTCATCCCGGCCGGCGGCGCCGAGGTGCCCACGTTCCTCGCCTACGGCACCGAGCGGCGCCTCGACCGGCGCAAGCCGGAGCCGACGTTCGGCAAGGGGGCCATCGAGGGCGTCGCCGCCCCGGAGGCGGCCGGGAACGCCACCGCCGGCACCGCGATGGGCGCGCTGCTCGCGCTGGGCCTTCCCACCTCCGCGACGGCGGCGATCCTGCTCGCCGCGTTCCAGCAGTACGGTCTGCAACCGGGGCCGCTGCTGCTGGAACGCTCCGGTGAGATCGTCTGGGCGCTGCTCGCCGGGTTCTTCCTCGCGATGGTCGTGCTGCTGATCCTGAACCTGCCGTTCGCCCCGCTGTGGGCGCAGCTGCTGCGGGTGCCGAAGTCCCACCTGTACGCGGGCATCGCGGTGTTCGCCGCGTTCGGTGTGTACGCGGCCGGCGCGAGCACCGTGGACCTGGTGATCATGTTGGTGCTCGGGGTGCTCGGGCTCGTGATGCGGCTCTACGACATCCCGATCGCGCCCGTCCTGATCGCGGTGATCCTCGGTCCGCTCGCCGAGTACTCGCTGCGGGACGCGATGGGCAACTCCGACAACGACCCGGCGGTGCTGGTGTCGAGCCCGATCACGATCGTGCTCTACCTGCTGCTGATCGCCGGTCTGGTGTGGACGGCGTGGCGCCGGTTCGCCGAGAAGCGAGCTGCCGACGTCTGACCTCCGGCCCGGGGTGGGCGACACCCTGCGCTCCCCACGGGGTGCAGCCCGCCCCTTCCCCCACGAGCGGATCTTCCACGGCTCCTCCCCACGGAAGATCCGCTCGTGGCATGCGTGACGCGCGAACCGGTGGCGCGGGTGATCACGTGCCCAGCAACCGCCGGCCGGTGTCGAGCAGCGCGGCGTCCGCCTGCGGTGGGTGCACCCGGACGCACAGGACGTCGCGCAGGTGCCGTTCGAAAGGCTGGTGCCGGCTGAGCCCCGGGTTCCCCAGCGCGGCCACCGCGGTCTCCACCGCCGCGACCACCGAACGGGCGATCTGCACCTTCAGCACCGACAGCTGCGGAAAGTGCGTGGTGTCGCCGGACTCGATCCGCAGCAGCGCACCGAACAGCAGCGTCTCGGCCTGCGCGACGAGCGCGTCGATCTCCCCGGCGACGGTGCGGATCCGGTCGGTCTCGGCGATCGGCCGCCCGAGCGCGGCCGGGACCCGCTCGCGGGCGTAGCGGACGAACGCGGCCCGGGCCGCCCGGGCGACGCCCACGTACAGCGCGGGATGGCCGAAGCTCGCCGGACCGGCGACGGCGGCCGGGTCCCGGTAGACACCGTCGGCGCCGCGCGGAATCTCGACGAACGCGTCGGCGGGCAGCGCCACCTCGTCGTGCACGACGTCGTGCGTGTTCGACGCGCGCAGCCCCAGGTGGTCCCAGGTGTCGACCCAGCTGATCCCCGGCAGGTCCGCGGGCACGATCAGATGCCCGACCCGGGGCGCCTCCGGATCGCCGTCCGGTTCGTCGGCAGTGGCCCACACGACGTGGTAGGCCAGCGCCGTCCCGCCGGTCGCGTAGGACTTGCGGCCGGACAGCACCCAGCCGTCGCCGGTGCGCCGGGCGACGGTCGCGGGGAGCCCACCACGGGCCGGGGCGCCCAGCTCCGGTTCGGCCCGGACCGCGTTGACCAGGGTCGGCTCGCGGGCCGAGCGGCGCAGCACCTCGGTGTATCGGGCCGCGGGCCAGCTCCCGGCCGTGGCCTGACCCTGGTGGGTGGCGAGGGTGTTCGCCGCGAGCAGCGCGACCGACGGGTCACCCTCGCCCAGGGCGACCAGGATCCGGGCGGTGTCCCGCGCGGACGCGCCCGGCCCGCCGAACCGCTCGGCGACGGTCGCGGTGAGCAGCCCGGCGCGGTGCACGGCCTCGATCCCGGCGACCGGGATCTCCCCGCTGCGGTCGTAGCGTTCCGCCGTCGCCGCCAGCTCGGCGGTGACGGCGGCGAGGCCCTCCTCGGACAGGTCCGGGGCGGGGAGGGTCGTGATCCGCTCGTCCAGCGCCGTCATCGGGCACCGGCCAGTGCGTCGGCGTCGAACCCGGGTGCGAGCGCGCCCGGGTGCTCGGCCTGCAGGGTGCCGCGACGGCCGGTCGCGGCCCGGTGCGCCAGCTCCTGGCGGACCAGTGGCAGCACGTGGCGACCGTAGTCGGCGGCGTCGGCGAGGGTGTCGTAACCGCGGATCGAGACCAGGTCGGCACCCACGTCGACGTAGTCGACGATGGCGGCGGCGACCGTCTCCGAGGTGCCGACGAGCGCGGTCGCGGCCCCGCCGCCGTTGGTCACCGCCGCCGTCCGGGTCCACAGTGCACGGTCGTACACCTCGGCCCGGGCGGCGAACGCCAGCGCCCGCTGGGAGCCGACGTTCTGCGGCGCCCCCTTCGGCAGGTTGGCGCGGAACGCCCCGCGCTCGAAGGTGGCACCGATCTTCTCCGCGTAGTCGTAGGCCTTGCGCCAGGCCAGCTCGTCGGTGCGGTCGATGATCGGGCGGAAGGTCACCCAGATCCGCGGCCGGGGGCGGCCGACGGCGTCGGCGATGTCGTGCACCCGCTGGATCTGGGCCCGGATCTCGGTGAGCGGTTCGCCCCAGAAGCTGAACACGTCGGCCTGCCGACCACCGATCTCGAACGCCTCGTCGGACTGGCCGCCGATGGAGATCGGGATGGTGTCGCCGTGGGGCCGGAAGCCGGGGCCGAAGTCGTCGAACCGGTAGAACTCACCGTCGTGGGAGAACGGTTCGGTCTCCGACCAGGCCCGGCGCAGCAGCTCGACGAACTCGGCGGTGCGGGCGTAGCGGCGTGCCTTGGGCAGGTAGTCGCCCTGGCGGGCCTGCTCGGCGTCGTTGCCCCCGGAGATCAGGTGGACGACGGCGCGCCCCTCGGTGAGCTGGTCGAGGGTGGCCAGCTGCTGGGCGACGACCAGCGGGTGCGCGGTGTTCGGCCGGACCGCGACGATCGGCCGGAGCCGCTCGGTGAGCTGCCCGACGGCGGAGGCGACGACGAACGAGTCCGCCGACGACGAGCCGTAGGGCAGGAGCGTGTAGTCGTAGCCGGACTCCTCCAGGGTGTGGACGTAGCGGCGGAAATAGGCCAGGTCGATGCCGCGGGTCGGCCTGGGCGCCAGCTCGGTGGACGGGTTGAGGTGCGAGAGCGAGATGAACTCGACGGTGCGGGCCGCGGTCGGCGGCACGGCATCGGTGGGCAGGCTGTCGGTTGTCACGGTGTCTCCAGGGGTGGTCGGGCGCAGCCGGTCAGATCGCCTTGCCGGGATTGAGCACGCCGCGCGGGTCGAACACCGCGCGCAGCTGCTGTTGCAGGTCGACGACGTCGTCGCCCAGCTCGTCGCGCAGCCAGCGGCGCTTGAGCAGGCCGACGCCGTGCTCGCCGGTGAGGGTCCCGCCCAGGCGCAGCGCGGTCGTGAACACCTCGCCCGCGCACGCCCAGACCTGCTCGTCGAGCTCCCGACCGGGTTCGAGGACGAGGATCGGGTGCAGGTTGCCGTCGCCGGCGTGCGCCATCGTCGCGATCCGGATCCCACTGCGGTCGGAGATCGCCGCGATCTCACCGACCGCCTCGGCGAGCCGGGACCGGGGGACGGCGACGTCCTCGACCAGCACCCGGCCGAGGCGTTCCAGCGCGGGCAGCCCGGCCCGGCGGGTGACGAGCAGCTCCTCCGCGCCGGTCGGGTCGGCGGCCACCTCGACCGAGCCCGAGCCCGAGCCGGCGAACGGCTCCACCACCGCCCGGACGGCGTCGATCTCGGCGTCGGCGCCGAAGCCGTCGGTCTGCACCAGCAGGAACGCACCGCCGCGCGGGGCGGGCCCACCGGCGTCGGCGATCGCGGTCAGGCAGGCACTGTCGAGCAGCTCGGCCACCGAGGGCTGCAATCGGGCCGCGGTGATCGCGGCGGCGGCCGCCGCGGCCGGTTCGATCCCGTCGAACCAGGCCGCCAGGGTGGCCGTGGCCACCGGCGCCGGGCGCAGCCGCAGGGTCGCCCCCACGATCACCCCGAGGGTGCCCTCGGAGCCGACGAACAGGCCGGTCAGGTCGTACCCGGTGACGCCCTTCACGGTGCGCCGGCCGGTGGCGATCCGGCGACCGTCGGCGAGCACCACGTCCAGGCCGAGCACCGAGTCCCGGGTGACGCCGTACTTGGCGCAGCGCAGGCCCCCCGCGTTGGTGGCGATGTTCCCGCCGATCGTGGAGATCGCCAGGCTGGCCGGGTCGGGGGCGTAGCGCAGGCCGTGCGCGGCGGCGGCGTCGAGGTCGGCGGTGATCACGCCCGCCTCGACGACGGCGTACTCGTCGGCCGGCGAGATCTCGACGATCCGGTCCAGCCCGCTCAGGTCGAGCACGATGCTGCCCGCCCCGGCGACCGCACCGCCGGAGAGCCCGCTGCCCGCGCCGCGGACGACGACCGGGGTGCCGGTGGCGTTCGCGTGCGCCAGCACCGCGGCGACCTCGTCCACCGATCCGGCGACGACGACGGCATCCGGGTCCGAGCCGGGATCGAAACCGGACCGGTCGAGCCGGGCCGCGGCGCGGGCGGCCGGATCGGTGGTCCAACCGGGCAGTGCGGCGGGCGCGGTGAGGGTGCCGGTCACGAGGGCTCCGGCCCGGTGGCGGCCGGGCGGTCCGGGTCGTTCGACCAGGCCGACCAGGAGCCCGGGTAGAGCGCCGCGGACACGCCGATCGCGGCCAGCGCGGCGACCTGGTGTGCGGCGGTCACCCCGGAGCCGCAGTACACCCCGACCTCCTTGCCGTCCACGCCGAGCGCCGCGAACCGCTCCCGCAGCTCGGGCAGCGGCCGGAACCGGCCGTCCGGGCCGAGGTTGTCCCCGGTCGGTGCGCTGATCGCGCCCGGGATGTGCCCGGCCCGGGGATCGACGGGTTCGGCCTCGCCGCGGTAGCGCTCCCCGGCGCGGGCGTCGAGCAGCACCCCGGACCCGGCGAGCGTCGCCGCGCCGTCGGCGTCGAGTGCCGGCAGCCGGCCGCCGTCGAGCACCACGTCACCCGGTTCCGGTTCCGGCACCTCGCCCGACCGCACGTCGAACCCGGCCTCCTGCCAGGCCGCCGTCGAGCAGCCGGACGTCGTCGTGTCCGCCCCAGCGCAGCAGCCACCAGGCGCGCCCCGCGGCGAGACCGCCGGACGCGTCGTGGACCACCACCGGCCGGTCCGCGCGCACCCCCCAGCGCCGGGCCGCGGCCTGCAGATCGGCCGGATCGGGCAGTGGATGCCTGCCGTCGAGCGGGTCGCCGGTGTGCCCGGCCAGCTCGGACTCGAGATCGACGTAGACGGCGCCGGGCAGGTGCGCGGCCCGGTGCTGCTCCCGGCCGTGCGGGTCGCCGAGCGCCCACCGGACGTCGAGCAGCACCGGCGGTGTCGGCCCGGCCAGCTCGGCGGCGAGCGCCGCGGGATCGACCAGTACGCCGGTGTCGGGCAGCGTGGCCGTCAGGTCCGCCTCGTCGAGCCCGCCGGCCGGGACGCCGGCGGCGACGGCGCGGCGCACCCGGTCACGGATCGCGGCGTTCCGCGGCGCCGTCGTGCCGTGCAGCGCGGCGAGCAGCACGATCTCGCCGTTCAGGAAGTCGGTCTCCGGCGGCACCCCGCGGCGCAGGCTCTGCCAGGTGGACCGTCTCGACGGCGGCCGGCCCGGCAGCGGCCGGGTGACCAGCGACGAGCGGTCCAGTGTGGATTCCGCCGCGAGGTCCGCGGCGTCCACCCCGGCCGTCCGGTAGACCGCGACGGCCTCCGCACGCAACGCCGCGGCGGCCCGGTCGCGCGCCCGGCCCGGCGGGTACAGCGCGTCGAGGGCGTTGCCGATGATCATCAGCAGCTTGCCCGCCTTCCAGCGGGCCACGTCGTCGACGACCTGGGTGGGATGGCGGGCGGCGGTGAGGTCGGCGGCGATCTCGGTGAGCCGGGCGTCCGCGACACCGCCCGGGTGACGCCCGATCCAGACCAGCCCGGCCGACGGCGCGCCGGGCGACTCGACCTCGCCGGGGGTCAGGTAGCCCGCCGGGGAGGCGATCACGGCGCCGTACACCGTCGTGAACCGGCGCAGCGCGGCCCGTTCGGTGTCCAGACCGTTCTGCAGGGTCACCACCGGGAGCACCTCGGCCGCGGTCCGGCCCTCCGGGTCCGGTACCGGGCGGGTTGCCCAGTCGGCGAGCGCGGCGTCCGCGTCCTGGGTCTTGGTCGCCAGGACCAGGATGTCGTCGGTACGCAGCGACACCTCGGATGCGGCGGCGACCGGCAGCGCGATCCGGTGCTCCGCCTCCGGTCGCAGGTACCGCAGACCTCCGGCCAGCGCCGCGAGCTGGGCGCCGCGGGCGACCAGGACCACCTCGCGCCCGGCGCGGTGCAGCTCGGCAGCGACGGTCGCTCCGATCGCGCCCGCCCCGATCACGACGTAGCGGGTCACAGCGCGCCGCCGCGCAGCTCGGTGTGCGTGACGGGGCCCGCGCCGCCGCGCAGCCGCTCCAGGAACAGCACCACCGTCGCCGCCGCGGTGCGGTGGGTCTGGTCGTTGAGCGCGTCGTGCACGCCGCCGGTGATGCTCACCAGCTCGGCCTGGTGCAGCGCGGCGTACCAGCCCCGGACGCCGGCGGGCGGGCTGAGCGCGTCGGCTGCTCCGTGCAGGCCCAGTACCGGAACTCCGACGGCACCGGGCCGGGCACGGTCCGCCCAGCCCGCAGGCACCGGTCGCGCGAGCGAGCCGCGGCGAACGGCTCCGTCACCGTCGAGCCGGGCACGGTGGGTCGGGCACGACGTGCGCAGCGCGAGTTCGCCGTCCCAGTCCGGCGGCCCGGTCACGACGCCCGCGCCGGGCAGCCCGGCCAGGACGAGACCGTCGATCCCGGTGCCGTCCTCCGCCGCGAGGCCGGCCGCCCACAGCGCGCCGGTGTCCGAGCCGACCAGCACCCGCGGCGCCGGTCCGGCCTCCCCCGGCTCGTCGGACGGCGTGCGGTCGAGCAGGTCGCGGACCTGCGCGCAGGTCCGCTCCTCGTCGACGGCCGGGTCGGACACCGCCCACACCCGGTAGCCGTCGGCGGCGATCCGGCGGCCGAACCGTTCGTAGACCGCGGCGTGCTCGCCGCGGCCGGGCACCACGACGACGGTGCCGCGCGGCCGGATGCCCTCGGGCTCCGACCAGGACGCGACCACCGGGACCGCTCCGACAGCAGTCATGACAGACCTCACCTCGTGCTCCGTGTTTCGGGGAGTGCCCGGGCGGCGGGAGCCGGGGCACGGCAACGGGCCGGCGGCGGGGCGCGGGACCCGGGACTCGCTAGCGGTGACGCGGACAGCGCGCGGAGCACACGGTGCCGTGGTCGATCACCCGGCGCCGGGTCAGCTCACCCGCGACGGCCCCGGTTCGGGTCGGGAGCGTCGTACGGGCCACGGGGACCAGGAGACCCTGTGCGGGGCCGTCCCGTCCAACGACGAATGTTCATCACAATTGATCACGATTCGCAATCGGTGCTGGTAGCGTCCGGCCGTGCCCGCCGTCCTCGACATCACCGCGCTCCGCAGCATTGTCGCCGTCGCCGACCAGGGCGGCTTCCACCGGGCCGCCGAGTCGCTGATGCTGTCGCAGTCCGCGGTCAGCCAGCACGTACGCAGGCTGGAGAAGGCGGTCGGGCGGCCACTCGTCCGCAAGGACGGCCGGGCCAGCCGGTTCACCCCCGAGGGCGAGGCGCTGATCGGGGAAGCGCGCCGCATCCTCGCCGCGCACGACGACGCACTGCGCAGGCTCGGCGTCGGCGACCCGCGCGAGTCGCTGGTGCTGGGATCCACCGAGCACGCCGCCGACGAGCTGCTCCCCCGGGTCATGGCCCGGCTGCAGGAGGTCTTCCCCGGCGTCGCGGTCCGGTTCCGGCTCGACCGCTCTAGCCGCCTCAACGACGCCGTCGACCGGGGCACCCTCGATCTCGCCATGTACATCGGCGACCCCGCCGACGCGCCCGCCGGGCTCAGCGTGCACGCCGGGGCCATCCCGCTGACCTGGTACGCGGCGCCCGGCTGGCGCCGTCCGGTGGACGCGCCGATCCCACTGGTGGTGATCGACAGCCCGTGCACCATCCGGCGGCGCGCGCTGCGCATCCTGTCCGACAACGGGTTGCCCGCCACCGTCGTCGGGGAGGCTGCGTACCTGGCCGGGGTGCTCAACGCCGCCCGCGGCGGCCTGGGCGTCGCGCTCGTCGCCGGGCTCGGCGCAGCCCCCGAGGGGCTGGAGGTGTGCAGCGACCTGCCGCCGGTGCCGCCCGAGCGGCTGCACCTGCGGGTGCGCGCCGGATCGGACCAGCGGCTACTGGAGACGGCGGTCGGCGCACTGTCCCAGGTGCTGGTCGGCGAGGGAGCGGAACCACCCGGTGCGGGCTGACGGCCCCGGCGCACACGTCACAGCCGGACCCGGCGCACACGTCACAGCCGGACCCGGCGCGCACGTCACGGCCGGACCCGGTGGCACCGGGCGGCCCGGTCCAGCAGCCGCCGGTCCACCGGCCGGGCCAGCAGCTCCCGTGCCCCAGCGATGCCGACCCACCGGATCTGGTCGATCTCCCGCCCGGCCACGAACGGATCGTGGGCGGTGACCAGCATGAGCCAGTAGTGGGCGATCTTGGGCCGGTCGGCCTCGTCGTCGTAGCGCAGCGGCCCGAGGTAGTCGCGGAGCACGCAGCGCAGGCCGGTCTCCTCCCAGACCTCCCGTAACGCGGTGCCGCCGACGGTCTCTCCCGGATCCTGCTTGCCCTTCGGGAACGACCAGTCGTCGTAGCGGGGACGGTGCACCAGGACCACCTCGGGCCCGGTGGGTCCGCCGCCGCGCAGTACGACGCCGCCGGCGGCGATCACGGGAACGGGCATGACGTGAACTCCTTCGTGCGGCCCGCCCGTAGCGATCAGGGAGCGAGGATCCCCCGCTTCCCGTCGTGCTTCACCAGCTCGAAGCGGGTGACGGTGTCCGCGATGTCGACGACCTCCGGATGGGTGTTGCGGCCGGTCAGGACCGCGCTGACGCCGGGGGCCCGGTCGGACACGGCGCGCGCCACCTCGGCGGCGTCCAGCCACCCGTTGTCGATCGCATGGGTGATCTCGTCCAGCACGACCAGGGCGGGACCCCGGCCGGCAAGCGCCGCGACGGCCGCGGCCCATGCCCGCGCGCAGAGCTGTTCGGGATCGTGCGCCCAGGTGAGCCCGCGGGTGAGCACCGGCCAGCCGACACCCAGCCGATCGGCCATCGCGATCTCGGCCGCGTTCCAGCCGCCACCCTTGAGGAACTGCACGACGGTGGCGGGCCATCCGGCACCGCGCGCCCGGACCGCGTAACCCACGGCTGCGGCCGTCTTGCCCCAGCCCTCGCCGGTGAACAGCAGGACGAGATCATCGCGGGGCCGACGTGCGGGCCCCGGGCCCGGCTCCATCCGCGACCCCCTCCGTGTCGGGTGCGCTCGGGTGCGCACCGAAGACGACGACGCCGTCCCGGTCGACGTCCAGGTGCACGGTGTCGCCGACGGCGAGCCTAACCGGATGCTCGACGGTGACGGTGCCCGCGGCACCGATCCCCACCCGGGTGGAGTGACCGCGCCCGGTGAACACGCTGGACAGCACCCGCCCCGGCAGGTGGCCGGCGGGATCGATCCGGACCGCGGCCGGGTGCACCAGCGCGACGGACTCCCCGGCACCGTCACCGGGGCCGCCGTCGCGGCCGGTGATCCGGGCGCCACCGGTGCCGGGCAGGGTCCCGTCCACCACGCCCCGGCCGGCCGGGGCCACGCCGTCGACGACGAGCCGGGCGGTGTGCCCGGTCAGCGAGGCGACCCACGGCGTCCGCGGCCGTTCGAACACCTGCTGCGGTGTCCCGGACTGGACCGGCCGGCCGCGGTGGAGCACCAGGATCCGGTCGGCGACGGCGAGCGCCTCGACGATGTCGTGGGTGACGTAGAGCGCGGTGGTGCCGAGCTGGGTGAGCAACCCGGCCAGTTCGTCGCGGGTGTGCGCCCGCAGCTGGACGTCCAGGTTGGACAGCGGTTCGTCGAACAGCAGCAGCCGGGGCCGGGTGGCCAGCGCGCGGGCGATCGCCACCCGTTGGCGCTGCCCGCCGGAGATCTCCGCCGGGCGGCGCCCGCCGAGACCCTCCAGCCCGAGGAAGTCGATCAGCTCGTCCACCCGGGCCCGTCGCGCCGCCGCCGTCGTGCGGTGCCGCCCGTGCCGCAGCCCGTAGCCGATGTTGTCCCGCACGCTCAGGTGCGGCCACAACGCGTAGTCCTGGAAGACCATGTTCATCCCGCGCCGCTCGGGCGGGACCACCCGGCCCGGGGAGGACAGCACCTCGTCGCCGACGACGACCTCGCCGCGGTCGGGCGCCTCCAGTCCCGCGACCAGGCGCAGCAGTGTCGACTTGCCGCAACCCGACGGACCGAGGACCGCGAGCGTCGAACCGGCGGGCACCGCCACGTCGACCTCACCGACACCACCGCCACCGGGGTAGCTGCGGCCCAGACCGCGTAGCTGGACCGGTTCGCCACTCATCGGGTCTCCTCTCGGGCGGCGGCCTCCAGCCGCCGTCCCTGCCGGGCGGCGAGTGCCGCCAGGATCAGCACCAGCGCGGCGGACAACACCGCACCGGCCGTGGCGTAGCCGTAGCGGCCACGGTCGAACTCGGTCAGCACCACGACCGGCAGGGTCGGGAAACCGGGCGGGGCGAGCATCGTCGTGGTGGCGAGGTCGAACACCCCCATCGCGAGGACTGCGACGAACGCCGACACCACCGCCGAGCCCGCGAGCGGGACCAGCACCGTCCGGATCCGGGCGGCGAACCCGGCCCCGCTCAGCGCGGCGGCGGCGAGGAACCCGCCGGGTAGCCGGGCCAGCGCCCCGACCTGCAACCGGACCGACACCGGGAGCGCGGACGCCACCCCGGCCAGCACCAGCAGCACCGGGCTGCCGTAGAGCGCGAGCCCGGCCGAGGCCAGCACCGGCTGGTTCCAGACGAAGATGAAGCCGACGGCCAGCACGATCCCCGGCACCGCCAGCGACACCGTGCCCGCCAGGTCGACGAGCACCCGCGCCCGGAAGCCGGTCGAGGTCAGCACGACCGCGCACAGGAAGCCGAGCACCGTGGTGAGCACGGCGGCCGCGATGGCGACCAGGACCGAGTTGCGGGCGCCGATCAGCAGCTCACCCTCGGCGAACGCCGCGTGATAGTGCCCGAACGTCAGGTTCGACCAGGTGAGTCCGCCGGACACGTTGTGCGACAGGGAGACCAGCAACGACGATCCGAGCGGGACGACCAGTGTCAGGCCCACCACGGCGGCGGTCAGCACCGTCCACCGGGCCGGTCGGCGGGCCGGCGGGGGGTCGATGCGCGACGCCGTGCCGGTCAGCGCCCCGCGGGCCCCGCGCCGGACCGCCCACAGGTAGAGCAGCATGGCGGCGATCAGGATCACCACCAGGTAGAACGACAGCACACCGGCCGAGTCGAACCGGACCGGGCTCTGCCGGACCGACGCGTAGATCGCATACGGCAGCGTCGGGAAGGGATAGGCGGTGGACAGCGCCGCCGGGAGCCCGAAGTCGCCGAGCACGTCGACGAACACCAGCACCGCCCCGGACAGCACCGCGGGCCACAGCAGGGGCAGCCGGACGGTGCGCAACACGGTCCACGGCCCGGCGCCGGACAGCGCCGCGGCGTGCCGGTGCGACCGGTCGTCCCACCGCAGCGCCGCCGACACCGCCAGGTAGGCCAGCGGGTACTGGGTGAGACTCATGATCACGACCAGACCGCCGGGCGAGAGCACCAGCGCGGTCACCCAGTCCTGCCCGAACCCGGATGCGATCCCGCTCGGTGACGCCAGCAACACCCAGCCCTGCGCCAGCACGAACGACGGGCTGACCAGCAGGATCCAGGCGGTCGCGTCGAGCAGCCGGGCCCCCGGGAAGCTCACACCGGTCCGCAGCAGGGCCAGCCCGGTGCCCAACGCACCACCGAGCACCATCGCGCCCCCGGCGAGGACCAGCGAGTTGACCAGGCCCGTCCGCCACAGCGGCCGGTCACCGATCCCGGCGAGCAGCTCCGGCCGCCACACCGACCCACGGACCAGACCGAGGCCCGGCGCGACCCCCTGGAGCAGGACGAACAACAGCGGAAGCCCGACCAGCACCACGAGGACCGCCACCATCGCCCAGCCCAGCACGTCCTCCGCGGCCGGTGACGGCCGCCGGACCCGGCGTCCGGGAACCGTCACCGGGGCGGTCACCGGGCCAGCTCGTCGGCGAACCAGTCCTTGATGTCCGCCTCGTTGTCGGCGGCGAACCGGGCGTCGGTGATCAGCAGCGGGGTCTCGGCGGGCCGCTCGGGCGGCAGCGAGGACGTGTCGGTGCCCTCGACCAGCGGCGTGACCACGCCGTCGTCGCCACCCTCGGCCATCAGGTAGGTCATGGTCTCCGGGGTGAGGAGCCAGTCGAGGAACTTCTGCGACGCGCACGGCCGCGGGGTGTCCGCGCTGATCGCGGCCGCCCGCACGACACCGAGGGCGCCCTCCTCGGGCCAGACGATGTCGACCGGGTCGCCGGCCTGCATCAGCTGGTAGACGTGCTGCTCCTGCAGCGCCGCGACCGGCACCTCACCGGTGACCAGCGCCTGGCCGAGCGGCCCGTTCTTCGGGTACACCCGCATTCCCGAGTCGATCAGCTCGGAGAACCAGGCCTGGGCCGCCTCGGTCCCCATGTCCTGGAAGAACCAGGAGACGACCGGATAGGCCGGTGCCGCGACGGCCGGATCGGCGAATCCCACCGGCCCGGACAGCTCGCTCCAGCTCTGCGGGGCGTCCTCGGCCGGCACCAGGTCGGTGTTGTAGGCGATCAGACCGGCGGCGTGCTCGCTCACCGGCAGCCACGCGTTGTCCTCCGGGGCCATCTGGTCCGCCTCGGCGGTCAGGTTCGCCCGGGACTCCGACGTCCAGCCGGTGAGCAGCATGTCCTGGTCGGCGAGGGACTGCAGGCTGCCGTGGCCGTCCAGGAGGACGACGTCCCACTGGGGGTTGTTGGCCTCGGCGGCGATCCTGGCCAGGATCTCCCCGCCGCCGAGGTCGGCGATCTCGGTGGGGATGCCGGTGTCGGCGGTGAACCGCTCGCTCAGCGTCGCTCCCCACGGGTTGAGGTAGATCCGCAGCGGCCCGTCCTCGGCCGTGCAGGACGCGGCGAGCGTCTCGGATGGGTCGGCGGCGTCGCGGGCGGCGGCGGGCTGCCCGCCACACGCGGTCAGGGTGGCGACGACCGTGGCCAGCACGGTCGCGGTCGCCGCTCGGGTGGCGGATCTCAACGCGTCCTCCTCGTCGGTTCACCCGGGTGGGTCCCGGTACGACGACGACGCTAGGCAGGCGGCACGGGCGGCCCACGACGTCGTGACGGCGACGAGCGGAGGGTCCGGTGAAGCCTGTTGTT
This sequence comes from Pseudonocardia sp. NPDC049635, assembly GCF_040659795.1. Taxonomy (NCBI): domain Bacteria; kingdom Bacillati; phylum Actinomycetota; class Actinomycetes; order Pseudonocardiales; family Pseudonocardiaceae; genus Pseudonocardia; species Pseudonocardia sp. NPDC049635. The sequence continues at coordinate 45,377 of NZ_JBFAON010000006.1, read as the reverse complement.
CACCTGCGCCGGCGACGGAGTGATCGTTCACCTTCCCGATGTCGTGATGTCACCTGCGGCGCTTCCCATCGCCATCCGCGTCGGGCAGGGCGTTCCGGTCGATCGCGGTGTGCTCACGCCGACCGGCACGTACTGCGAGGACGCCTGGCTGACCACCGCCACCCTGCTGCGCGAGACCCGCACCCTGCGCCACCTGGTCGCGTTCCGGCCCGGTGTGCTCTCGCCGACGCTGGCCGCCCAGATGGCGTCGACCTACCAGCGGCTCTCCGGCGGCCGGCTGATGCTCAACATCGTGACCGGCGGGGACGAGAACGAGCAGCGGCGGTTCGGCGACTGGGCGGCGCACGACGAGCGCTACGCCCGCACCGACGAGTTCCTCACCGTGCTGCGTGCGGCGTGGGGCTCCGAGCCCGCCGACTTCACCGGTGAGCACTACCGGATCGAGGGCGCGACGACGTTCGTGCCGCCCGACCCGGCCCCGCCGATCTACTTCGGAGGATCGGCGGACGCGGCACTACCGGTCACGGCCCGGCACGCCGATGTCTACCTGACCTGGGGCGAGCCGCCCGAGGCGGTGGCGGAGAAGATCGGCAGGGTGCGCACGCTCGCCGACGATCTCGCCGAACCTGTGGGCCGGCATCGGCCTGGTCCGCGGTGGTGCCGCCACCGCGCTGGTCGGCAGCCACACCGAGGTCGCCGACCGGATCGCCGAGTACCACGACCTCGGCATCGAGGAGTTCGTGCTGTCCGGGTACCCGCACCTGGAGGAGGCCTACCGGGTCGGCGAGGGAGTGCTCCCGGAGCTGCGCCGCCGCGGGCTGCTCGCGCCCGCGGTCCGGTCGTGACCGCCCGGCCGGTGCCCGACCTGCCCCTGTCGACGACGTCGTCGCCGGTCGACGGGCCACGGCGCGACCTCGGGTGGCCGGCCCGCGCGGCGCAGGTGACCTTCGTCGCCCGGACCGGGAGCCGCCGGGTCCCCGCTGTAGGTTGGGCGGCCGTGCCGACCGCCCCGCCGGCGCGGACCGCTCCCCCGGGTGCGACCGCAACGGTGGCCCGGTCCCCTCGGTGACGTCCCCGGAGCACCCGCTTCCGCTGCCGTCCCGGATCCGTACCGGCCGCGCCGGTACCCGGCCGCGACCCGGCCCCGGCACCCGACCCCGACGCACCGCCGCGCCGTTCCCGCCGACGTGATCCGTCCGCGGAACGGTGCCGAAAGGAACCCACGATGCGCCTGTTGCGCGTCCTGTCACTGCTGATCCCGGCCGCCGTCCTCGCCGCCGGGTGCGCGGCACCCGGCTCCGCCCCGTCCGGTGAGGGCGACGGGGACACCCGGACCGTCCGGATCGGTGTCGCCGACGGCGCCGAGCCCTACTGGAACGTGTTCACCGAGAAGGCGGCCGCCGAGGGCATCACCGTCGAGCTGGTGAACTTCACCGACTACAACCAGCCGAACCCGGCGCTGTCCCAGGGCCAGCTGGACCTCAACCAGTTCCAGCACCTCCAGTACCTCGCGAACTACAACGTGCAGAACGACGACACGCTCGTCCCGATCGGGGCGACCGCCGTCTACCCGCTGCCGCTGTACTCGACCCGGCACTCCGACCTCGCGCAGATCCCCGACGGCGGCCAGATCGTCATCCCGAACGACGCCGTCAACCAGGCCCGCGCGCTGAACGTGCTGCAGTCCGCCGGACTGCTCACCCTGACCGACGGCGGCACCACGACCTCCACCCCGGCCGACGTCGACCAGGCCGCCTCGAAGGTCACCGTCACACCGGTGGACGCAGCCCAGACCGCGGCGAACCTGCCGAGCGCGGACGGCGCGATCGTCAACAACAACTACGCGACCGCGGCGAACCTGACCGCCGACCAGGTGCTCTACCAGGAGGACCCGGACTCCGAGGCGGCGAAGCCCTACATCAACCTGTTCGTCGCCCGCGCCGACCGGGCCGACGACCCGGACCTCGCCACCCTGGTGCGGATCTACCACGACCAGGAGGTGCTCGACGCGGCCCGCGAGGACCTCGGTGAGGACGGCGTGTTCCGGGACAACACCCCCGAGGACCTGCAGCAGACCCTGGCCGGCATCGAGCAGCAGCTGCGGGCCGGCTGATGGATGCCCCGGTGATCTCGTTCGCGGGCGCCACCCGCACGTTCCCGGCCCGCCGCGGCCCCGGGGTCACCGCCGTGGACGACGTCGATCTCGACATCGCCGAGGGCGGGATCACCGGGGTGATCGGCTGGTCGGGGGCGGGCAAGTCGACGCTCGTCCGGATGATCAACGCGCTCGAGCTGCCGACCTCCGGAACGGTGACGGTGCGCGGCCGGGTCACCTCGGAGCTGTCGGAGAAGGGACTGCGGGAGCTGCGCGGAGAGGTCGGGATGATCTTCCAGCAGTTCGCGCTGCTGAACTCGCGCACCGTGGCCGGCAACGTCGGCTACCCGCTGAAGGTCGCGGGCTGGTCCCGGGAGGCGCGCCGGGAACGCGTCGCGGAGCTGCTCGCGTTCGTCGGTCTGGCCGATCTCGGCGGCCGCTACCCGGTCCGGCTCTCCGGCGGGCAGAAGCAGCGCGTCGGCATCGCCCGTGCGCTCGCCACCTCACCCGGGATCCTGCTCGCCGACGAGGCCACCAGCGCGCTCGACCCGGAGACGACCCGCGAGGTGCTCGCCCTGCTGCGCCGGGTCAACCGGGAGCTCGGCACCACCGTCGTCGTGATCACGCACGAGATGGAGGTGGTCGCCGCGATCTGCGACCGGGTCGTCGTGATGGAGGCCGGGAAGGTCATCGAGCACGGACCGGTGTACGACGTGTTCTCCGCGCCGGCACAGCCCGCGACGGCGCGGTTCGTGCACGGCGTCCTGCAGGACGTGCCGTCGGCCGAGACCGTCGGCAGGTTGCGGGCCCGCTTCCCGGGCCGCCTGGTGACGGTCGCGGTCGGCGGCCCGGGCGGTGGCGAGCACGCCCAGGAGGTCCTGGCCCGGGTGACCGCCGACCACGGGGTGCGCAGCACCGTCGTGCACGGCGGGATCCGGGAACTCTCCGAACGCCCCATCGGCAGCCTGACCCTGGAGCTGACCGGCGCCGACGACGCGGTCCGGGCCGTCGTCGACGAGCTGTCCCGGCACACCCGGGTCACGGAGGTGGCGGGATGAGCGACTGGGAGACGTTGCAGCCGGTGCTCTGGCTGTCCCTGCTGCAGACCGTCTACATGGTGTTCTGGACGATGCTGATCGCGGGCGCGCTGGGCCTGCTGCTCGGCGTCGCGCTGCACACCACCCGGGCCGGCGGGCTGTACGCGAACCGGGCCGTGTTCGGCGTGCTGAACGTGCTGGTGAACCTGGTCCGGCCGATACCGTTCATCATCTTCATCACCGCCGTCGGGCCGTTGACGCTGCTCGTGATGGGCACGACGATCGGCACCCGGTCGGTGCTCTTCCCGATGATCGCGATGGCGACCTTCTTCATCGGCCGGATCGTCGAGCAGAACCTCGTCTCGGTGGACCCGGCCGTGATCGAGGCGGCCCGGGCGATGGGCGCGAGCCGTTTCCGGATCGTGTGGAGCGTGCTGGTGCCCGAGGCGCTCGCCCCGCTGGTGCTCGGTTACACCTTCACCTTCATCGCCGTCGTCGACATGTCGGCGATGGCGGGCTACGTCGGCGGCGGCGGCCTGGGCGACTTCGCGATCGCGTACGGGTACCAGCAGTTCAACTGGCCGGTGACGCTGCTGACGGTCGCCGTCATCGTGGTCATCGTGCAGCTGGCGCAGCTGCTCGGGAACACCGTCGCGCGCCGGGTGTTGCACCGGTAGTAGCGCACCGGGCGTCGGGACATCCCAGGAGGCCAGCTCATGCCGGGCAAGCAGATCCATCTCGCCGCGCACTTCCCCGGCGTCAACAACACGACGGTGTGGAGCGACCCGGCGTCGGGCAGCCACATCGAGTTCGGGTCCTTCGCGCACTTCGCCCGGACCGCGGAGCGCGCGAAGTTCGACTTCCTGTTCCTCGCCGAGGGCCTGCGGCTGCGCGAGCACCGGGGCGAGATCTACGACCTCGACGTGATGGGCCGCCCGGACACCTTCACCGTGCTGCACGCACTGGCCGCCGTCACCGACCGGCTGGGGCTGGCCGGCACGATCAACTCCACGTTCACCGAGCCCTACGAGGTCGCCCGCCAGTTCGCCTCGCTGGACCACCTCTCCGGCGGCCGCGCGGCGTGGAACGTCGTCACCTCGTGGGACGCCTTCACCGGCGAGAACTTCCGGCGCGGCGGGTTCCTGCCCAAGGACAAGCGCTACTCCCGGGCGAAGGAGCAGCTCGCCGCCACCTCCGCGATCTGGGACTCGCGGAGCGGCCCGGACGATCGTTCCACGTTCTCCTACACCTCCGACCAGTTCGACATCCACGGCCGGTTCGCGCTGCCCCGCAGCCCGCAGGGGCGCCCGGTGATCCTGCAGGCCGGTGACTCCGAGGAGGGTCGGGAGTTCGCCGCCGCGTCCGCCGACGCGATCTTCTCCCGACACTCGGAACCGGTCGCGGGGCGGGCGTTCCTGGCCGACGTGAAGGGCAGGCTGGCCCGCTACGGCCGCGGGTGGGACGACCTGAAGATCATGCCGGCAGCGACGTTCGTGCTCGCCGACACCGACGCCGAGGCGGCCGAGCGCGCCGAGATGATCCGCCACCAGCAGGTCAGCCCGCAGACCGCGATCGTGTTCGCCGAGCAGCTGTGGAACACCGACCTGTCCGGCCGCGACCCCGACGGCCCGCTCCCCGAGTTCGACCCGGTCGAGGGCGAACTGGTCTCACAGGGACGCGCCAGCGTGCGCCAGTACCGCGACCCCAAGGCCGTCGCCGACGAGTGGCGGGCGATCGCCGCGGAGAAGCAGCTCTCGCTGCGCGAAACCGTGATCGAGGTGGCCGGGCGGCACACCTTCGTCGGCAGCCCGGCGACCGTCGCCGCCGCGATCGACGACGCCGTGCAGACCGACGCCGCCGACGGCTACGTGCTCGTCCCGCACGTCACCCCCGGCGGGCTCGACGAGTTCGCCGACCGCGTGGTGCCGCTGCTGCAGGAGCGAGGCTCGTTCCGCACCGAGTACACCGGCGCCACCCTGCGCGAGCACCTCGGCCTGCCGGAGATCGCGACGACCACCGACCCGACGGCGGCCGCGACCGCGGCACCCGACGCCCGCCGGTAACGCCCGGGGCGCTCAGAAGCGGCGGTCGTCGCCGTCGTGGCGGTGCTCGCCGCTCTCGCCCTGCACGCTCTGCGGCTTCGTCCGGGCAGCGATCATCGCCATCGCGAACGGGATGCCCAGCAGCAGGCCGAACGACAGGATCCCGGCGAGCCAGTCGGTCGGCACCAGGACCAGCACGATCACGGTGATCGCGACGGCCTGCAGGACGCGGTCGAGGGAGAACTGCTCATCGCGTGCCAGCGACGACATCTCCGAGTCCAGATCGGGGTCGGAGCGGCGCAGCTCGCTCTCCAGGTCGGCCAGGCAGCGCTGCTCGTCACGGTTGAGCGGCGACGCGGCGGGGCGCGGCTCGGGATCCGGTGCCGCACCGGCGGGGTCCGACGGCGGCGGTGGCGGCAGGGGTGGCGGTGTCGCTGGCATGGTTCCTCCTCGGTGCCGAGCTGCCGACGATCCGAGCTTTCCCGGTGGACCCCGTTCATCCTAGCGAAACGGACAAAGTTCCGCCCTCCCGTGCGCCGCGCCCGTTCGGCCGGACGGCAGGATCGGCGGCCATGGAGCGGCTGCACGACCTCGTACACCGGCACGACCCGGACGGAGTGCTCGACCTGTTGGACGGCCGGCCCGCGCACGAGGTGGCCGACGGGCTCGCCCGGCTGGATCCGGTGGACGCCGGATGGGCGTTCCGCCTGCTGGACAAGGACCGTGCGCTCGAGGTGTTCGAGGAGCTCGAACCGGTCGACCAGCAGGAGCTGCTCGCCGGGCTGCGCGACGACGCGGTCGTCGCGCTGGTCGAGGAGATGGACCCGGACGACCGCGCCCGGATGCTCGGCGAGGCCCCGGCGAAGGTCGCGACCCGGGTGCTCGCCGGCCTCTCCCCCGCCGAGCGCGCGATGACCGCGGCGCTGCTCGGTTACCCGGACGGTTCGGTCGGCCGGATGATGACCCCGGAGACGGTCGCGGTGCCGGTGCACAGCTCGGTCACCGAGGCACTCGCCGTGGTGCGCCGCAAGGGCGCCCACGCCGAGACCGTCTACACGCTGCCGGTCACCGACGCCGGACGACGGGTGCTGGGCACGGTCTCGCTGCGCGATCTGGTGCTGGCCCGGCCGGACACCGTCGTCGCCGATCTCGTCGACCGGGACGCCCCACGGGTGCGGGCCACCGACGACGGCGAGACCGCGGCCCGCCTGATGGGTGAGGCGAACCTGCTGGCGCTGCTCGTGGTCGACTCCGAGGACCGCCTGCTCGGCCTGCTGACGATCGACGACGCCGTCGAGATCCTGGAGGCCGCCGACACCGAGGACGCCGCCCGCCAGTCCGGCGCGACCCCGTGGTCCGGGCACTACATGTACGTCAAGGTCACCCGGCTGGCCCGTACCCGAGCGGTGTGGCTCGCGGTGCTCCTGCTCGCCGCCGTGCTCACCGTGAACGTGCTGCAGATCTTCGAGGAGTCCCTGGCGCAGGTCACCGCGCTGGCCCTGTTCATCCCGCTGCTGGTCGGGACCGGCGGCAACGCGGGCGCCCAGGCCGCGTCGGCGGCGGTGCGTGCGATCGCGGTCGGTGAGGTGCGGTTCGCCGACCTGCCCGCCGTCGTCTGGCGGGAGCTGCGGGTGGGTCTGCTGCTCGGCACCCTGCTCGGCGGGCTCGGACTGGTGGTCGCCTCGGCCCTGGTGGGTGTGCAGGTCGCCACAGTGGTCGCGGTGACCCTGGTGGCGATCTGCGGCTGGGCGGCGACGGTCGGGGCGACCATGCCGTTGCTCGCCCGCAGGCTGGGGATCGACCCGGCCGTGGTGTCGGCGCCGATGGTCACCACGCTGGTCGACGCCACCGGCCTGCTGATCTACTTCTCGGTCGCCCGCTTGCTGCTCGGGGTCTGAGCGAACTCGTCGGCCCCGTCCCCGGAGCCCGCATCCGTCCGCGGCTCGGTCGGCGCGTCACCCCCCGCTGCGGCGGCGCGCCGCCGCGACACGACCAGGCTGGCGATCGCGGCGACCGCGATCGTGCCCGAGATGAACAGCAGCGAGAGCCAGATCGGCACCTCGGGCACCGGCACCGGCTGCCCGCCGTTGATGAACGGCACGTTGTTCTCGTGCAGCGCGTGCAGGGTGAGCTTCACGCCGATGAAGGCCAGGATCACCGACAGACCGTGCGCGAGGAAGATCAGGCGCTCCAGCAGGCCGCCGATCAGGAAGTACAGCTGGCGCAGGCCGAGCAGCGCGAACGCGTTCGCGGTGAAGACCAGGTACGGCTCCTGGGTCAGGCCGAAGATCGCCGGGATCGAGTCGAAGGCGAACAGCAGGTCGGTGAGGCCGATCGCCACGATGACCAGCGCCATCGGGGTGAGCAGCCGCTTGCCGTCGATCTTCGTGGTCAGCTTCGCGCCGTCGTACTCGGTCGAGGTCGGCAGCACCCGGCGGACCATCCGGATCAGCCTGCTGTCGGCGGCGTCACCGTGGTCACCCTCGTCGGTCGACAGCGCCTCCTTGATCTGCGAATAGGCCAGCCAGAACAGGATGATCGCGAAGATGTAGAAGACGGCGGCGAAGCGCTCGATGATCACCGCGCCGACGGCGATGAAGGCGCCGCGCATGACGATCGCGATCGCGATGCCGATGAGCAGCACCTTCTGCTGGTGGATCCGCGGCACCGAGAACGCCGTCATGATCAGCAGGAAGACGAAGAGGTTGTCGACCGACAGCGCCTTCTCGGTCATCCAGCCGGCCATGTACTCGCCGCCGTACTGCCAGCCGGAGAACACGCCGACGCCGACGCCGAACAGCAGGGCGATCGCGACGTAGCCGGCCGACCAGACGGCGGACTCGCGCAACGTCGGTTCGTGGGGTGTGCGGACGTGCCCGACGAAGTCGAACACCAGCATGCCGACCACGAACGCACATGTGGCCAGCCATACCCAGAGGGGAACGTTCACTACAGGACCTCCAGCGCAGATCGGGGCGCTGAAGGTCTCCTCCGCCCGCAGATCGCGGACCGGCGCCACCGGGATCCAGCTCGTCCTGGTTCCGTGGTGACGGCGACGCCGTGTTCGGGAGTACTCCCCTTCTCCCCGAACGGTAGGGCACACGGTCCGGTCCCGGACAGGCGGCCCCTGCGCGACGTTGGTCACCGTCGTACGGTTCGCGCAGGTCAACGGTCGACGGGGCGACCGATCCGTTCACCCGGACGAGTGATGAGCACGGACGGACTCAGCCGGTGGGGAGCCGGGCCGGCGCCGGCTCCCGCACGATGTGCCGGGTGGGGCGAGGGGACGCCGGCACGCGTCCGGCCGGGGACGCCGGTCCGCGACGCGCCGGGCGACCCACCGGTGCGAGCGCGGGCCGCGCCGGCAGCTCGGGCAGGGCGGCCGGCGCACCGGCGGACGGTGAACGGACCGTCGGCGGCGCGTCCCGGAACGGCGTCGGCACCGGCGAGGGCCGGGCGTGCTCCCGCACCACACCGCCGACCGGCCCGGCGGCTCGCCCGCGCCGGATCCGGGAGGCCAGCCTCGTCACCGCACGCCGGGCCTCCCGGCAGCCGGCCAGCAACCGGCCGGCCCGGCCGGGCACGGAGAGCGTCCGGCCCCGGGCCAGGTCGGCCAGCGAATGCCGGACGACTGTCCGTGGATCGAACCGTCCCGACCGGAGGTCGACCGTCGTCACCGGGACGCCCGGTATCAGCGGCGGCCCCGCCCCGTCGTGGCCGACCAGCAGGATCCCGGTGCGCCCCGGATCCCTCGGGCGCCCGGCCGCCGCGCGGACCAGGCGTCGCACAGCGGTCTCGTGCGGATCGGCCCCGGCGGCCGGAACGGCCGATGCACGCCGGACGGCCAGTACCAGCACCCGCACCGGCAGATGCGGATCGGCGAGTCGTCGCTCGACGGCGGCCTGCCCGGCCGGCTCGGCCAGGTCGGCCACGATCGTGTCGACGATGGCGCCGGTCGCCCGGCCTATCCGCTCGGCCGCTGCGGCGAGCCGGTCGGCGTCGCGGGCGACGAGCACGACCGAGTACCCGCGTTCGGCGAGCTCGCGGGCGTAGGCCTCGCCCAGACCGCGGCTCGCACCGGTGATCAGTGCTGTCGGCATGCCGGGGACGGTAGATCGGGCCCGCTGTGGGGCCACTGAGAACGATCTTCCCCGGCCGGTGACCGAGATCATCCGCAGAGCGCCTGCGGCTCGGTGCGCACCGCGTTCGACGCATCGGGGGGGACCGCTCGCGGGCGCCGGCCGTTGCTCCGACCGTCCGGTTCCGGTTACGGTTCGGTCTCCGGTCGCACGATCAGCCGCTTCCGTCCTGGAGGTCGAGCGGCGACCGATTTCGGTGATCCGTTCAACCACGCAGCGGTGACCCCGCACCAGCCATCGGCGAACGCGAGGGACCCAGATGCGCACTGCAACGAGACCGAGTCCGACCCAGTCGACCGCCCGCGAGGGCCGCACCGGATACGACCATCTGATCCCCCACCTGGAACAGCTCGCCGAGGCGCCCGAGGGATCGTCCACCCGGCGCGATCTGCGCGACTACGTGATCCGGGAGCTCCAGCCGCTGGTCCGCAACCTGTCCCGGCGATTCGCCCCCGGCGGCCGCGGCATCGAGGACGTCGAGCAGGCCGGAATGCTCGGCCTGGTCAAGGCGGTCGACCGGTACGACCCGGCATCGGCCAGCGGCGGCCCGCTCGGCTTCTTCGTGCCCAGTGTCCGCGGCGAGATGAAGCGCTACCTGCGCGACCACTCGTGGTCGGTACGGGTGCCACGCGACCTGAAGGAACTCGCCGTCACAGTGCAGCGCACCGCCGACACCCTGGGCCAGGAGCTCGGCCGGGCGCCGCGCCCGTCCGAGCTGGCCCGGGAGCTGAACGTCGGGGTGGACCAGATCGTGGACGCGCTCGGCGCGCTCGACTCACACCGGGCCCGCTCGCTCGACGCCCCGGCCGGCGACGGCGCGGAGTCCGGCGACGGCATCCCGCTCGGCGAGCAGATGGGTGACGACGATCCCGATCTGGATCTCGCCGCGCACCGCGGGGAGATGAACGCGCTGATCCGCGAGCTGCCCGAACGGGAGCGGACGATCCTGATGATGCGGTTCTACGGCGACCGCACCCAGTCCTCGATCGCCACCGAGATGGGCATCTCGCAGATGCACGTGTCCCGGTTGCTGAGCCGGACCCTCGCCCGGCTGCGCGAGGGCCTGGCCGAGCAGGACTGACCGCGCTCAGCCCGGCATGGTCTCGCCGCCGACCGGAGCCAGCACCTCACCGGTGTAGTAGGAGGACAGCGCCGGGGCAGCGAAGAACACGTACGACGGGGCGATCTCGTCCGGGTCGGCGGGACGCCCCATCGGGGTCTGCTCGCCGAATCCCTCGACCTTCTCCGGCGGCATCGTCGCCGGGATCAGCGGCGTCCACACCGGCCCCGGCGCGACGCAGTTGACCCGGATCCGGCGTTCGGCCAGCGACTGCGCCAGCGAGTAGGTCAGCGACTGCACAGCTCCCTTCGTCGCGGAGTAGTCGATGAGCGACTTGTTGCCGCGCAACCCGTTCACCGACCCGGTGTTGATGATCGCGCCGCCGTCGGGCAGGTGCTCCAGCGCCGCGGCGGTGACCCGGAAGAAGCTGTGCACGTTCACCTCGAAGGTGCGCAGCCACTGCTCCTCGGTGATGTCGGTCAGTGAGTCGTAGGGCTGCTGGGTGGCGACGTTGTTGACGAGGGTGTCCAGCCGCCCCAGCTCGTCCACGGTCCGTCGCACGATCTCCGCGCAGTGCGCCGCGTCGCCGAGGTCGCCGGGAAGCAGCAGACAGCGCCGGCCCTCGGCGCGGACCAGCGCGGCGGTGTGTTCGGCGTCGTCGTCCTCGGACAGGTAGGCGAGCGCGACGTCGGCGCCCTCCTTGGCGAACGCGACACCCACCGCGCGGCCGATCCCGGAGTCCCCGCCGGTCACCAGCGCGACCGTGCCGTCGAGCAGATCGCGGCCGCGGTAGCCGCGCATCTCGTCGCGGGGTCCCGGCTTCATCGCACCGGTGTCCCCGGGCGGGCTCTGCTGCTGGGCGGGTGGGCTGTCGGACACGGGCTGCCTCCATCGCTTCGGCGGTCGGGATCGCGCCCACGCGTCGCGGGGCGCGTCCGGGGCTCGTATCGGCCCCGGCCGCGGATACCCGTGGCCGGGTGCCGCAAACGGGCGCGGAGGCCCTCCGGGGGTGTGCCGGGCCGGGCCCCGGGTAGCCCTCCGGGAGACCCCGGCCGGACGGCCGGACGCACCACCGAGAGGAGATCCGATGGAGCCGGAGCGGGCACGGGCCCTGCTGCAGGACGAGCTGGACCGCCTGGACGCCGACGTCACGACCGAACGACCGGCGCCCGGCGCGGACCGCAGCGCCGAGGGCATGGACTTCGGCGACGCCGGCGCCCGCGCGACCGGCTCGATGGACCACGATCTGGCGCTCGGCACGCGGGACAACCGCCGTAGGCAGGTCCGTGCGGCGCTGGAGCGACTGGACCGCGGCGAGTACGGCCGGTGCACGGTCTGCGGCGCCGGGATCGACGACGAACGTCTCGAGGTCCGGCCGGAGACCGACCGGTGCCGCGAGCACCCCGACGACGGCCGCGGCCTGCCCGGCCCGGTCGAGGGCTGAGCGGCCCGGTCAAGGGCTGAGCGGCCCGGTCAAGGCTGAGCCGCCCGGTCGAAGGCCGGGCGGCCCGTGGACGACGTTGGCAGCCCGGGGCGACACAGCCCGGGGACTCGGGCCCCCGGACACAGCCCGGGGACCCGGGCCCCTCGGACACAGCCCGGGACGGCGCAGCCCCGGGGACTCGGGCACTGGGCACAGCCCTGAGACTCAGGTCCCGGTACGGCGGCGGGCCCGGAACCCGGCCGGGTTCCGGGCCCGTTCCGGTGCGCCGGGCTCAGGCGGTCGCACCCGCCGGGTGCACCGGGTGGCGGCCCTCCGCGAACTCCTCGACCAGCTTCGCGCAGAACGCGTCCAGGTCACCGGGGTTGCGGCTGGTGACCAGGCCCTCGTCGCAGACGACCTCCTCGTCGACGACGGTGGCCCCGGCGTTGCGCAGGTCGGTGCGGATGCTCGGGTACGAGGTGAGCGTGCGACCGCGGACCACGTCGGCCTCGATGAGCGTCCACGGGCCGTGGCAGATCGCACCGACCGGCTTGCCGGCGGTGAAGAACGCCTGCACGAACGCGACCGCGTCCGGGTCGGCGCGCAGGTTGTCCGGGTTGATCGTGCCGCCCGGCAGCACCAGCGCGTCGTAGTCGTCGGCGGACACGTCCGCGACCGCCCGGTCGACCTCGACCATGTCGGCGGGCTCGATGTCGCCGTTCATCGATCGGATCGGGTCGGTGGACAGCGACACCAGGTCCACCCGCGCCCCGGCCCGGCGCAGCTCGTCGCGGGGCTGCACGAGCTCGACCAGCTCCACGCCGTCGGTGGCCAGGATCGCGACCGTCCGGCCGTCGAGTTCGTTCGTCACGATGGGTTCCTCCTCGTTCGCGTCGTGGTGTGCGCACTCCCCGGCTTCCCGTTGCGGGACGGGTCAATCACCCGATGCCGGTCCGGTCCACCCGGGTGTGGACGGCGCCGTCGCGGGTACCCGGGTCGTCAGTCACGAGGGAGGGGGCCATCGATGACCGACGACCGGACGCGCTACCGCCGCGGACTGCCCGACCACCACGACCCGACGGCCGGGATCGGCGGCGCACCCCCGGCGCGCAGCGCGCTCACGCTGCGGGCGCTGCTCGCGGGCTTCGGTCTCGTCGTGTCCGCGGGCGGCACCGTGCTGGCGGTGGCCGCCGGCCTCCGCTGGTTCGGCGTCGTGCTCGCGGTGGTCGCGGTGATCGCCCTGCTGGACCTGCTCTGGATCGGCTACCGCAAGGGCCGCGGCGAGCCGGGCTGAATCCCGTCCTCTTCTCCGGCGGCGCGACGGGGGCTACTGTCCGATCTGAGTAGCTCGTAGATACCCAGGAGCCGGGATGAGCCAGGCCTGCTCGGTGGCGCGCACGGTGGCGCTGCTGTCCGATCCGTGGATGGTGCTGGTCGTGCGGGACCTGGGCCGCGGCATCCACCGGTTCGACGACCTGGCCCGCAGCCTCGGCGTCGCCCGCACCGTGCTCAGCCGGCGGTTGTCCACACTGGTCGGTGCCGGGATCGTCGAGCGGTCGGAGTACCGCGAGCCCGGTTCGCGGGCCCGCCCGGAGTACCACCTGACCCGGCGCGGCCGGGATCTCGGCGTCGTGCTCGCCGCGATGATGGACTTCGGTGACCGCCACCTCGCCGGCCCGGAGGGGCCGCCGGTGGTGCGCACGCACGCCGGCTGCGGTGCCGCGGTGAGGCTGGTCGGCGTCTGCGCCGACGGCCACCGGCTCGGCGCGGACGATCGCGTGCTGCTCGAACCCGGTCCCGGCGCCACGCCGGGCTCCCCCGCACCCGATCCGGAGGAACCATGACCACCGAGGCCGCCGACACCGCCGCGAGCCCCACCCGGCGGCGCGAACACGAGTGGGCCGACCCGGCGACGCCGGCCGCCGCCGCCACCGAGCTCGACGGCCTGGAGTTCCTGCGCCGCATCGCCGACGGCCGGCTGCCCGGCGCCCCGATCGGAAGCCTGGTCGGGTTCCGGCCGGTGTCCGCCGAACCGGGCCGGGTGGTCTTCGAGTTCGAGCCCGCCGAGCACCAATACAACCCGATCGGCTCGGTGCACGGCGGCGTCTACGCCACCCTGCTCGACTCGGCGTGCGGCTGCGCGGTGCACTCCACGCTGCCCGCCGGGACCGGTTACACCAGCCTCGACCTGTCGGTGCGCTTCCTGCGCCGGATCACCGTCGACACCGGAACCGTGACCTGCACCGGGCACGTCGTGCACGCAGGGCGGCGCACGGCGCTCGCCAGGGCCGAGCTGACCGATGCCGGGGGGAAGCTGCTGGGCGAAGCCACGTCGAGCGGCATGATCCTGCCCGGGCGCTGACCGGGCAGCGACCCGACGGCGGCTCAGCGGCTCTACAGCTCGGCGGCTCAGCGACCGTCCGTGCCGACGCCGCCGACCGGCAGGGCGGGCCCCTGCTCCGTCGCCACCCCGCGGGCCTCGGCCCGCAGGGCCGCCTCGACGCAGGTGGCGACCCGGACCACCCCGGGCGTCTCGGCGTCCACCCCGTAGAGCCCCGGACCGGGCAGGTCCGGCGAGAGGCTGCGGGCGTCGTCGGTGACGGCGGCGAATCCCTGCCCGCCGTAGACCCACACGGCCCGGTCGCCGTCGCGCTCGACGAGGCCCTCACCGTCCACCGGGGCGGACAGGAACAGCAGCGGTTCCTCGGTCACGGCGAAACGGTGCTCCCCCGGGACGGCTCCCGGCGTCAGCGCAGCGGCGAGGGCGTCGAAGTCGGTGCCACGTGCGGGGGTGCACGCGCGCAGTGCCGCAGCGGGATCGTCCGCGGCGAGCCGGGTGAACTCCTGCAACGCGGTGTCCGGGTCGTCGTCCGAGCGCGCCTCCTCCGGACCGACCAGCGCACCGACACCGACGGCGAGCGCGACGAGCAGCCCGGCACCGGCCAGCAGCACACCCGTGCACCAGGCCACGGTCCTCAGGACCAGCGACCCGGTTCCACCCATGGCCTGCACGTTAATCGCTCCCAGGGCCTCCGGCGGCACGGAAGGCAAACGGTTACCTGGCGGTGACACCGCAGGGGTGATTCGTGCACCCGGTCGGGGGTGAGACCGTGCCACCCTGCGTCGCACCGGCTAAGGAGCATGCCGGACGCCGTGCCCCTGACCGTGATCGTGACCGGCCGGGCGGTCCGCGAGCCGGGTCGCGCGGGCGCGGACGTCGTCGGTGCCGATCCGCCCGGCACCGACGAGCACGTCCTCCAGCGCGGCCAGCCAGCTCGCATAGTAGGGCCACCGCGGGTCCTCGGCGATCCGGGCCACCAGCCGGTCGCGGAAGCCGTCCCAGCTGATCAGCCCGCTCTCGGCGAGCGTCACCGCCATCCCGAAGGCACGGCCCTCCCACGGCTCGGCGAACACCAGCTCGCCGTTGGTCCTCGGCGGCGCGGCCGGACCGCTGATGTCCGGTGCGGTCCCGGTCCCGGCGCTCCCGATGCGGCCGTCCCGGCCGGTCACGATGCGACCGGGCCGACCGGGCCGACTTCGGCGACCCCGACCATGGCGTCCCGGGTGACCAGCGCCGCCAGCTCGTCCTCGGTCATGTCCGCGGTGCCCGCCGGGCGCCGCGGCAGCGTCAGGTACCGGACCTCCGCCGACGAGTCCCACACCTCGATCCGGCGCTCGGCGGGGACGTCGAGCCCCATCTCGGCGAGCACCGTGCGCGGCTCGCGGACCACCCGGGCCCGGTAGGCCGGATCCTTGTACCAGCTCGGCGGCAGGCCGAGCACCGGCCAGGGGTAGCAGGAGCACAGCGTGCAGACCACCACGTGGTGCACCTGCCCGGTCTGTTCCAGCACCACCATGTGCTCGCCCTGCGGCCCGGTGAACCCGAGCGAGGCGATGGCCGCGGTGCCCTCACGCAGCAGCCACGCCCGGTACTCCGGGTCGGTCCAGGCGCGGGCGACGACGCGGGCGCCGTTGAGCGGACCGACGTCGTTCTCGTAGGTCCGGACGAACCCGTCCATCACGGCCGGTTCGACCAGCCCGCGCTCGACGAGCAGCTCCTCGAGGGCCTCGGCCCGCAGCGAGGGCGGGATCCGGTCGTCGGTCATCGCGGCTCCAGGTGGATCTCGAACAGGTCGGCGTGCACGGTGGCCTCCTCCGCACCGGGCCCCCACAGCTCGGCGGAGGTGAACCCGACGGTGTGCACGTACTGCGGGTGCTCCCCGGCGAACACGGCGTGCGTGTCCGGGAGCACGTGCGGCGGCCGTACAGCGACGACGGTCCCGGCCCGGCCGCGCAGGTAGCCGGGCACCTTGAACGGCCCGGTGCCGCCGCAGGGCCGCCGGGTCAGCACCCGGACCGGGTGGCCGGGGCCGAACCGGGGCGGCCGGTCCAGCGTGCGCAGCGACCCGGGGGCGGTGGGCGTGTAGTCCGGCCGCGCCGGCTCCGGCACCGGGGGCTCGGTGACGTCCTCGCCGCGGCGTCGGCGGGCCCGCGCGTCCACCGCCCCGGGGGCGAGCACCCCCGAGTCGGTGAGCATCAGCTCGGCGGCGTGGAGCCAGCGACCGTAGTAACCGTCGTCGAAGTAGGACGCCCGGTCCAGCCGGGACAACGCGTACCGGAACGCGTCGAGATTGCGCCCGGAGACCCGGCCCATCGTGAGCACGGTCAGCGCGAACGCCCGGCCCTCCCAGGGCCGGGTGAACGGCGGCTCCGGTTCCACCCGCGACGGCGGCACCACCGGCCCGAGGCCGGGCCTGCCGCCGAGATCGGACGGATCCACTCAGGACCCCAGCGCCAGGACGTTGCAGACGTCCCCGCGGCCGCCGGTGGTGACCAGTCCGCGCTGTGAGCTGATCCGCTCGGCGAGGTAGGCGGCGTCCCGTCCGACGCCGGAGAACCGGCCCGAACCCCACGTCCACTGCCAGGGCAGCCCGAGGAAGAACAGGCCGGGCACGGAGGTGACGCCGCGGGTGTGCACGGGCGCCCCGCGGCCGGTGAACACCGGCACGTCGACCCATCCGAAGTCCTGCCGGAACCCGACGCACCAGATCACCGAGGTGATCCCGCTGCCGTCCAGCGCGAGCTCGGTGATCTCCTGCTCCGGGCTCCAGACCGGGGTGTAGCGCTCCCCCGGCGGCGCGTCGATGCCGTTCCGCCTGATGTAGGCGTCGATCGTGTCCTTGATGGACTCGCAGACCTCGTCGGCGTGGTCGAGCGCGGCCGCCAGGTCCGGCCGGAAGCGCAGCGTGCCACCGGCGTGATCGGACAGCGAGCCGTACAGCCGCATGCCCTCGACGGCGAACCGGCGCAGGTCGATGTCGCGGCCACCGTCGCGGCCGGTGACGTAGTGGTTCGCCTGGGCCCGGACGGCCTCCCGACGCGGATGCTCGGTGACCGGCATCCGGTAGTAGCCCATCTCGTCGAGCCAGTCGGTCACGTCCCGGCCCCGGTAGAAGCGCGCGACCCGCGGTGCGCCACCGACCGCCAGGTGCACCACCCTGCCCTCCAGGTGCAGGTCCTCGGCGATCTGCGCGCCGGACTGCCCCGATCCGACGACGAGCACCTCACCGGGCGGCAGCTGCGCCCCGCTGCGGTAGTCCTGGGACTGCACCTGGGTGATGCCCGGCGGCAGCGGCTCGGTCAGCGACGGGACGACCGGCGTGTGATAGCCGCCGGTGGCGACGACGACCTGGTCGGCGGTACAGGTCCCGGCGGTGGTCTCCAGGGTGAAGGTGCCGCGCTCGTCGCGGGTCAGCCGGGTGACCGTGACGCCCTCGCGCAGCGGTGGGTCGACGAACTCCCGGTACGCCTCCAGATAGCCGATGATCTCCTCGCGCACCATGAACCCGTGCGGGTCGTCGCCGGTGTACGGGAAGTCCGGCAGGTCACACTGCCAGTTCGGGGTGACCAGGCAGAACGTGTCCCAGCGGTGCCGTTTCCAGGACGAGGCGACGACGTCGCGCTCCAGCACGAGATGGTCGATGCCGCGCACGCCCAGGCAGCGGCTCATCGCCAACCCGGCCTGACCGCCGCCGACGATCACGACCGGCCGGTGCTCACCGTCCAGATCGGACGGCGGCGCCGGTCGCGCGTCCCTGTGCACCACCGCGGTCATCGGCACTCCCTCGCTCACGTCGTCGCATTACTGCAGGGGACACCACGGTCGGCCCGTTCCGTTGCCGAATCGTGTCGGCCGGACTACCGCGATATTTCCTGTTGTTACGCAACGCGACCGTCACACGTCCCCGATCCGGAATTGCCGACGTAGTCCGCCGACAACATTTCCGAAACGCGACACTGGTGTCGTTGTCGGCGCCGGAACCGGAATCCCTTCTCCCGGCGATCCCGCGACACGTACGGAAGACCCGTCACATCATCGAGGAGCCGAGAACATGACCAGCGCCGAGCTGTCCGACGTCGAGAAGAAGAGCCTCGAGGAGATCCCGCACCCCTCGCTGCCCGAGGGCTCCAGCATCTACGGCAGCACCAAGGTCTTCCCCGACCTGCAGGCCGAGGACGGCGAGACCTACTTCACCCTGGTGCACGGCATCGCACACGAGTCGTCGGTGAGCTTCGTGGCCGTGCTGCAGGCGACCCGCGCACTGCGCAAGGGATTCGAGTCCGCCATGTACTTCTACGGGCCGGGTTCGCTGAACTGCCTGGCGACCCGCGGTTTCCCGACCACCGGCACGTCCGCGTTCCCCGGCGAGCACAACATCAACGACCAGCTGAAGACGTTCCTCGCCGAGGGCGGCAAGGTCTACTGCTGCCGGTTCGGGCTCTCGTTGCACGGCGCCCGCGAGGAGGACCTCATCGAGGGGGTCATTCCGACCCACCCGCTCGACGTCCAGGACGCGCTCATCTACTACGCCCGCAAGGGCGCGATCATCAACTCGACCTACCAGCTCTGAGGATCGCGGGCGGTTGTCGCGGCCGACGGGCCGCGACAACCGCTCCCGAGTGCACACCGCCCGCCCCTGGAGGTCCGCCGCATGTCCGCACCGTCGTCCCACGACACGACTGCACCGTCGTGCCACGACATGTCTGCACCGTCGTCCCACGACACCGATCTCGGCCTGCGGGCCCGCGCCGAGCTGGCCGTCCGCGGGATCGCGATCGATCCCGGCCCGGCACCCGCCGCACGTCCGGGAGCCACCGACCTCGGGTCGTCGATCCCGCTGCGCAGGCCGGCCGGCGCCGGCCCGTCGGCCGACGGGCACGTGCTCCTCGACGGCGTGCGGACCACCGCCCCGATCGTCGCGGACTCGCCCTTCCGGCTGCGCGGGGGCAGGCTCGTCCGCAGTGATCCCGGAGGCGGCGTCACCGACATGGGCGTCGCCGTCGAGACCGTCGACCGGCCCGCGTTCTACGACCTGCGGACCGCCGACGGCGTCTCCTACGAGCAGATCGCCCGGCTGCACGGCAACGACGTGCTCGCTTCCACCGTCGTCCAGACCTGCGTGCGCTACGGCGAGGCCGACCGCTGCCGGTTCTGCGCCATCGAGCAGTCGCTGCGCTCCGGCGCCACCACCGCTGTCAAGACCCCCGAGCAGCTCGCCGAGGTCGCCGAGGCCGCCGTCCGGCTCGACGGTGTCCGGCAGATGGTGCTCACCACCGGCACCTCCAACGGTCGCGACCGCGGCGCCCGGCACCTGGTGCGCTGCGTGCGCGCCATCAAGGCGGTGGTGCCCGCGCTCCCGGTGCAGGTGCAGTGCGAGCCACCCGCCCCCGACGATCTCGGCGTGATCACAGCCCTGCACGAGGCCGGGGCGGACGCGATCGGGATCCACGTCGAGTCCCTCGACGACGACGTGCGGCGCCGCTGGATGCCCGGCAAGGCCACGGTCCCGCTGTCGCAGTACCGGCTCGCCTGGGACGAGGCGGTACGGGTGTTCGGCCCGAACGCCGTCTCCACCTATCTGATCGTCGGGCTCGGCGAGGACCCGGACGAGCTGGTCGCCGGTGCGGCCGGCCTGGTCTCCAGAGGGGTGTACCCGTTCGTCGTCCCCTACCGTCCCATCCCCGGCACCCTCGCGTTCGACGACGGGGTGCCCGGCCCCGATCCGGCGCTGCTCGCCGAGGTCACCGCCCGGGTCGCCGCCGAGCTGCAGCGCTGCGGGATGCGCGGTTCCGACCAGGCCGCCGGCTGCGCCGCCTGCGGGGCGTGCAGCGCGCTGTCCGCGGCGGGGGGCTGAACCATGGACACCCACCTCACCCGCACCTCGCGCTGGGTCGCCGACGAGCTGCTCGGCGGTCGCCCGGCGAGCCGGGCCGGCGCCCCCGACCTGCACGTCACCGAGGCGCGCGCCACCGACGGCGACGACCGGCTCCTCGCCGCGTACCGGCAGCTGCGCCGCGCGGTGTTCTGCCGCGAGCAGGGGTTGTTCGCCGACTCGGTCACCGCCGATCTCGACGACCACGACGCCGATCCGCGGACCGTCGTCCTGCTCGCCCACGACGGCGCCGGCCGGCTGCTCGGCGGCGTCCGGCTCGGGCCGGCCGTCCCGGACAGCCCGGACGTCGGCTGGTGGACCGGTAGCCGGCTGGTCGTCGCACCGGGCGCGCGGAGCCGCGCCGGGGTCCGGGTGGGCGCCGCGCTCGTCCGCGCCGCCTGCGCCCGCGCCGAGACCGCAGGCGCCCTGCGGTTCGACGCCGACGTGCAGGTCCGCAACGCCGCCCTGTTCACCCGCCTCGGCTGGGAGCAGGTGCGGCACACCGAGATCGCCGGCGTCGCACACCTGCGGATGCGCTGGCCGATCACCCGGGTCCGGGCGCTCGCGACCGCCACCAAGGCCCCGCTCGGGGCGCTGCTCGGCCCGCTCGGCCCGAACGGGTTCATCGGCGACGACGGCGCCCCGGTGCCCGGCTCCGACCTGGTCGCCTGCTGTGACGCGATCGTCCCGGCGATGGTCGAGCGCGACCCGGAGTGGGCGGGCTGGGCCGGTGTGCTGGTCAACGTCAACGATCTCGCCGCGATGGGCGCCGCCCCGATCGGGCTGCTCGACGCGCTCGGCGCCCGGGACGCCTCGTTCGCGCACCGGGTGCTCTCCGGGGTGCGGGCCGCCGCCGACGCCTACGGCGTCCCGCTGCTCGGCGGGCACACCCAGCTCGACGTGCCGGCCGCACTGTCACTGACCGCGCTCGGCCGCACCGCGCACCCGGTCCCCGGCGGCGGCGGACGCCCCGGGCACCGGATCCGGTTGACCACCGATCTCGGCGGCGGCTGGCGCCCCGGCTACGGCGGCCGGCAGTGGGACTCCACGACGACCCGGTCCCGGGCCGAGCTGTCCGCGATGGTCGGGGCGATCGGCCCCGCCGCGGCGCACCGCCCGGCCGCGGCGAAGGACGTCTCGATGGCCGGCATCGCCGGCACCCTCGGCATGCTCGCCGAGGCTTCCGGCACCGGTGCGGTGCTCGACGTCGCCGCCGTTCCCCGCCCGGACGACGCGAGCGTCGGTGACTGGTTCACCTGCTTCCCCGGGTTCGGCCTGCTCACCGCGGACGCCCCGGGCGCCCCCGCGCCGCAGGCCGGCCCGGCCGTGTCCGCCGTGTGCGGTGAGCTGGTCGACGGCACCGGGGTCCGGTTGCGCTGGCCGGACGGTGAGCTGACCGAGGCCGCACCCGGCCCGGTCACCGGGATGGGGCAGGCGGGGGTGGCCCGGTGACCGCGACGACGTTCGCCGCCGCCGCCCAGGGCTTCGTGCGCGACCTGGAGGAGGACTTCGCCCGGGTCGCCGCCGCCGTCGCCGAGGCACGGTCGCGGGGCGCGCAGCTACTCGCCCTGCCGGAGGCCGCGCTCGGCGGGTACCTGTCGTCGCTGCACGGCGAGGCCACCGACGGCCCGCCCCGGCTCGACCCGGACGGGCCGGAGATCCGGCGGCTCGCCGCGCTCGCCGGGGACATGGTCGTCACCGCCGGGTACTGCGAGGCCGGGGACACCGGGTCCGGCGGGCTGCCGTACAACAGCTGCGTCGCCGTCACCGGCGACGGCGTGCTGGGCAGGCACCGCAAGGTGCACCAGCCGCTGAACGAGAACGCCTCGTACGCAGCCGGTGACCGGTTCGCGGCGTTCGACACACCGGTCGGCCGGATCGGCATGATGATCTGCTACGACAAGGCGTTCCCGGAGGCGGCCCGGGCGCTCGCCGTGGACGGTGCCCGCATCGTCGTGTGCATGTCGGCCTGGCCGGCGTCGCGCACCGACCGGGCGCCGGTGCTCGCCGAGGACCGCTGGGCGCGCCGGTTCGACCTGCACGACCGGGCCCGCGCACTGGAGAACCAGATCGTCTGGGTCTCGGCGAACCAGGCCGGTACGTTCGGTGACATGCAGCTCGTCGGCGCGGCGAAGGTCGTCGACCCGGGTGGCGAGATCCTCGCCACGACCGGCCCGGAGGCCGGGCTGGCCGTCGCCTCGGTCGACGTCGACGCGGCCGTCGACGCCGCCCGCCGCTACATGAGTCACCTGCGCGACCGCCGGCCGGACGCCTACGGCCCCCGGCCCGTCGCCGCGGGGGTGTGAGCGGTGCGGGTCGCCGCGGCCGCCGCGAACTTCACCCGGGACGTCGCGTTCGATCTCGAACGGATCGGGGTGATCATCGCGCATGCCCGGGAGGCGGGGGTCTCGGTGCTGGCGCTGCCCGACGGGGCGCTCGGTGGCTACCTGGACGACCTGCGCGTCCCCGACCCGGCCCGGGCCGACGGCACCGCACTGCCGCCCGCGCTCGACCCGGACGGCCCTGAGGTGGGCGCGGTCGTGGAGCTGGCCGGGGACATGGTCGTGTGCCTCGGGTTCTGCGAGGCCGGCCCGGACGGCGAGCGCTACAACGCAGCCGTCTGCCTGACCGGCGACGGCGTGCTCGGCCGGCACCGCAAGGTGCACCATCCGGCGGGCGTCGCCGCGCTGTTCACCCCCGGTGACGGCTTCACGGCGTTCGACACCCCGGCGGGCCGGATGGGCATGCTGATCGACCACGACAAGACGTTCCCGGAGTCGGCCCGCTCGCTGGCCCTGGACGGCGCCGAGCTGATCGCCTGCCTGTCCGCGTGGCCGACGTCGCTGACCAACCGCGCCCCGCGGATGGCGCAGGACCGGCAGGCCCGGTTGTTCGACCTCTACGACCAGGCGCGGGCCGCGGAGAACCAGGTGCTGCTGTTGTCGGCGAACCAGAGCGGGCGCAACGGCTCGCTGCACTTCCTCGGCCGGGCGAAGGTGGTCGGGCCGGGCGGGGAGATCCTGGCCAGGACCTGGTCGAAGGGCGGTCTGGCGGTCGCCGACGTCGACCCGGAGGGCATGATCGGTGCGGCCAGGGCGGTGCTGCACCACCTCAAGGAACGTCGGCCGGACCTCTACCGTGGCTGACCGGCTGCGGATCCGGCTCTCGACGTACTCGACGAAGCCGCGCGGCGGGGTCGTGCACACCCTGGCGCTGGCCGAGGCGCTGGCCTGTGCCGGGCACGACGTCGCGGTGTACTCGCTCGCCCGCGGCGGCGACACCGGCTTCTTCCGGCCGGTCGACCCCCGGGTGCGGGTACACCTCGTCCCGGTGCCCGATCTCGACGGCGAGACGGTCGGCGCCCGCATCCTCCGCTCGATCGACCTCCTCGCCGAGGCGCTCTCGCGTGCTCCCGGCACCGAGATCCGGCACGCGCAGGACTGCCTGTCCGCCAACGCCGAGGGTCGCGCGTTCGGCTACCGGTCGCTGCTGCGGACCGTGCACCACGTCGACGACTTCAGCACCCCCGAGCTCGTCGCCTGCCACGAGCGCGCGATCGCCTCCCCGGCCGCGCTGGTGTGCGTGTCCCGGGCGGTCGCCGCTGAGGTCCGGGCCGGTTGGGGCCGGGACGCCACGGTGATCGGCAACGGTGTCGACGCGGCCCGCTTCGCCGGCGCCGACGGCACCCCGTGGCGGGAGCGGCTCGGCCGCTACGTGCTCTCGGTCGGCGGGATCGAGCCGCGCAAGGGCACCGCCGACCTGGTCGAGGCGATGGCCCTGGTGCCCCGGCTCCGGCTGGTCGTCGGCGGCGGCGAGACGCTGTTCGACTACCGCGACTACCGGGCGTCGGTGCTGGCCAGGGCGGACGAGCTGGGTGTCACGCCGGAGATCCTCGGCCCGGTCGCCGACGACGACCTGCCCGGCCTGGTGGCGGGCGCCGCCGCGTTCGCGTTCCCGTCGGTCAAGGAGGGCTTCGGCCTCGCCGCGATGGAGGCGCTCGCCGCCGGGGTGCCGCTGGTGGCCCGCGACCTGCCGGTACTGCGCGAGGTGTTCGGCCCGGCCGCCCGGTTCGCCACCGATCCCGCCGGTTTCGCGGCCGAGCTCACCGCGGCGGTCTCCCGACCGGACCCGGTCCGCGAGCGGGCCGGCCGGGAGCTGGCCGCCCGGCACTCGTGGTCGGCAGCGGCCGAGGGGCACGTCCGGCTGTACCGGGAGTTCGCCGCTACCGGATCTGCTTGTTCGAGCGGCCCGTGATCGCGCCGTAGGCCAGCGTCCCGAGGAAGGCGATCCCGGCGAGCACGGTCAGCCACACCAGTCCTTCGATGATCACGCCGAGCACGGCGAAGACCAGGTAGACGGCGATGAGGGCTCCGACGATCTTCCACATACCGGACAACGGTACGCCGGTCGGCGCCCTATCCGGGTCCCCGCAGCACCACCCGCCCGAGCATCCGGCAGGCCAGCAGCGCCACCTCCACGTCCACCCGCCCCTGGGTGAGCGGCAGGCCCCGCACCTCCTCGGCCCGCCGCAACCGGTACTGCACGGAGTTGCGGTGCAGGTGCAGCTCCGTGGCGGCACCGGCGAGGCTCCCGCCCGAGCGCAGGTAGGCGTCGACGGTGTCACGGAGCCGTTCGTGCGCCTCGTCGTCGAGCGCGAGATCGCCCAGCACCTCCTGCACCCACGACGCGAGCAGCTCGACGTCACCGCCGAGCAGCACCAGCGGCCCGAGCGCGGCGGCGGTGGTCACCGGACGGCGGTCCGCGGGCGCGGCGGCCGTCGCGACGGCCTGCGCCTGCCGGGCCCTGCGGTGCGAGCGGCGGAACCCGTCGAGACCGTGCTCCGGGGTGCCGAGCGCGACGAACACCTCGCCCAGGTCCGGGGCGGCGACGGCGGTGGGGTCCGGCGCTCCCGGGTACCACGCCCACAGGGTCGCCCCGTCGGGGGCGACCACCAGGGGGGCCCGCCCGCACCCGAGCGCATCGCCGACGACCACGACCGCCCGCTCCAGCGTCCGGCCCGGATCGGCCGCGTCCGACCAGAAGACCGCCGCGAGGTGCTCGCCGGTGACCGGATGCCCGAGGACGCGCTCCACCTCCGCCGCCGCCCCGCCCCGCCCGGCGAGCACCGCGTCGACCATGGCCAGGCGGGCGGTGTCCCGACGCCGCACCCAGCCGTCGCGTTCGGCCTCGTGCACCGCGACCATCGCCTCGGAGATCCGGTCGACGTAACCGAACGCCACCGTCGACAGTTCCCCGACGGCGGCCGCGACGTCGGCGGCACCGAGACCGGCGGCCTCGACCCGGGAGATCAGCACCCGCTGGAACGCGGCCTGCCCGAGCCGGTAGGCGCGCAGCACCACGGTGACCGGCACGCCCTGCTGGGCCAGCCGGCGGGCGAACTCGGTGGCGGCAGGCGGGACCGGGGCGTCGTCCGGGTCGCCACCGCCGGCGAGCACCGCGAGCGCCCCCTCCAGGGAGCCCTCGATCGTGCCGACGAGCAGCTCCCGCGAGCGCGGGTCCCGGCCCAGGTCGGGCAGACCGGCGTCGATCTCGGCGAGGACGTGCGCGGCGAGCACGCCGACGTCGTCCCGGACGGTGTCCGCGAGCCGGGCGAGGGTGTCGGTGACCGGTGTCACGGGCGGCACCGTAGCGCGGCGGCGCCCGCCGGTCGGCGGGCGCCGTCGTCGGTGTCGCAGGTCGGACGGTCAGTCCTGCAGGCGCAGCGCCCGGGCCGGGCAGGCGGCCACCGCGGCGTGCACGTGCTCGCGGTCGGCCTCCGGCGGGTGCTCGTCGTGCACCACGACGACGTCGTCGGCCCCGATCTCGAAGTAGTCGTCGGCCATGGCCTCGCACATC
Source organism: Pseudonocardia sp. NPDC049635 (assembly GCF_040659795.1). Classification (NCBI taxonomy): domain Bacteria; kingdom Bacillati; phylum Actinomycetota; class Actinomycetes; order Pseudonocardiales; family Pseudonocardiaceae; genus Pseudonocardia; species Pseudonocardia sp. NPDC049635. Next base: position 19,512 of record NZ_JBFAON010000006.1, on the reverse strand, counting down.
CCGTAGCCCTCGCAGGAGCCGATGTCGGCGACGATCCGCATCTCAGACCCCCTCCCGGTCCAGCGCGACGAAGTCGACCTTGTCCCGGACCCCGCAGTCGGGGCAGGTCCAGTCGTCGGGGATCTCCGACCAGGCGGTGCCCGCCGGGAACCCCTCCGCCTCGTTGCCCGCGGCGACCTCGTAGGTGTAGCCGCAACCGGGGCAGCGGGCGGCGGTGACGCCGTCGAGCTGTGTGCGCCGGGCGGCGTCCGCCCGCTCCTGCTCGATCTCGTCGGCGGGCGGCGGGTACGCGGCGAGCAGCTTCTCCCGCTTCGCCGGGTGCAGGTTCGCCAGCCGCAGGTCACCGTCGTAGTGCGCGAGCACCAGCGGGTCCATCACCCGGCGGAACACCGGCGGCACGACCGCGGCCAGCATCATCCCGGTGTATCCGGTGGGCAGCACCGGGGCCTCCGGGAAGTCGCGCAGCGTCTGGAAGCGGCGGGTCGGGTTCGCGTGGTGGTCGGAGTGCCGCTGCAGGTGGTAGAGCAGCACGTTGGTCGCGACGTTGTTGGAGTTCCAGGAGTGTGCCGGGGTGACCCGCTCGTAGCGGCGGCGGTCCGGCGGACCGACCTTCTGGCGCAGCATCCCGTAGTGCTCCATGTAGTTGACCAGCTCCAGCAGGGTCAGCCCGAACACCGCCTGGATCAGCAGGTAGGGCAGCACACCCCAGCCGAACAGCGCGATCAGCGCACCCCACAGCACCAGCGACATCAGCCAGGCGTTGAGCACGTCGTTCCCCATCCGGAACGGGTGCCGGTCGCGGCGGGCGTAGCGCTTGCGCTCCAGCCGCCAGGCGCTGGCCAGCGAACCGAGCACGGTGCGCGGCCAGAACCGGTAGAAGCTCTCGCCCATCCGGGCCGAGGCCGGGTCCTCCGGGGTGGAGACCCGCACGTGGTGGCCGCGGTTGTGCTCGACGTAGAAGTGGCCGTAGAAGCACGGCGCGAGCGCGACCTTCGCCGCCCAGCGCTCGACGTCCTCGCGCTTGTGGCCCAGCTCGTGCGCGGTGTTGATCGCCACCCCGGAGACCGTGCCCAGGGTGATCGCCAGCCCGATGTTGCCGATGGTCGGCGCCCCGGCCGAGGCGATGTACCAGATGCCGGTGAACAGGCCCGCGTACTGGATCGGCAGGTAGGCGTAGGTGACCCAGCGGTAGTACCGGTCCTCCTCCAGCTCGGCCATGATCTCGTCCGGCGGGTTCGTCGGGTCCTTCCCCGCGAACAGGTCGATCACCGGGACGATCACCAGGACGACGACCGGGCCGAGCCAGAGCATCACCGACAGCCCGGTGAGCTGGTGCAGCCCGATCGCGAGGAACGGCAGGACGGGGACGACCAGGCCCAGCAGCCAGGCGTAGCGCTTGCCGTCCTGCCAGGTGTCGCTCCCGTCCACCGGTTCTGCCAGCGGGTAGGTCTTCACGGCTGCTCTCCCTCGCGTCGGCTCTGACGGACGTCGACGACGGTAGGGAGATCGCGATCACGTTCCTTCGGTCCCGGGGACGAAGCTGCGAGCCGGGTTCGGTCCCGGTGCACAAAATGCGCGGGTCCGGCCGTCCCCCTCGTGACGGCCGGACCCGGATCCCGCTCGCCCCGCTCACCCCCAGCGGAACCAGCGGGCCGCCCCGGCCGCGGCGACGAGCGCGGTGACCGCGAGCCCGAGCACCGAGCCGAGCTCCGGGGGCACTCCCCGCCAGGCGGCTCCCAGCACCTGCACCGTCGCGCCGAACGGCAGCACCTTCCCGATCTCGGCGAGCGGGCCGGGCAACGCGGACGGGTCACCGAACATCCCGCCCACCGCGCCGGTACCCAGGAAGATCACCAGCCCGATCGCGAGCACCGAGTTCGTGGTCGGGGCCAGCGCGGCGACCAGCGCGCCGAGCGCGAAGAACGCGGCCGTCGCCAGCAGCAGCCCCCCGGCGGCCACCCACGGCGACGTCGGCATCCCGGCGCCGAAACCGAGCACGGCGACCCCCAGCGCCAGCCCGATCCCGGCCAGCGCCTGGGCCAGCCCGACGACCGTCTGGGCGACCAGCACCGGCACCGCCCCGGCCGGGGTGACACCGAGCCTGCGCAGCACCCCGGTGCGCCGGTAGGCCGCCAGGAAGCTCGGCACGTTGACCACACCGATCAGGCCCAGCACCGTCGCCGCGGCGATCGGGATGCCGGCGACCTCCAGCGGGGTCCGCCCGTCGAGCGCCTCCGGCCCGACGTCCGGCATGGTCAGCCCGACCATCGTCAGGATCAGCAGCGGCAGGGCGAACGGGACGATCAGTCCGGCGGTGTCCCGGGCCACCATCCGCGCCTCGGCGCCGACCAGTGCGAGCCACCCGGCGAGCGGCGTCCCGGTCGCCCGGTTCCCGTGGGTCGTGGTCACACCAGCACCTCCGTGTCCCGGCCGGTCTCCAGCCGGCGTCCGGTCAGTTCCAGGAACGCGTCGTCGAGGCTCGGGCGCTCCTCGCGCAGTCCGGTGGCGACGACGCCCTGGCGCACCAGCTCGGCCCCGACCGGCCCGAGCAGGTCCCCCGTCCCGGAGACGGTGATCTCCTCCCCCACCCGCTGCACCTCACCGACACCGGGCAGGTGCAGCAGCGCCGTCCGGTCGTACCCCCCGGACGTCCGGAACCGCACCCGCTGCGCCAGGCCGGCCTGCTCGACCAGCCCGGCCGGTGTCGAGTCGGCGACCACCCGGCCGGCGTCGAGCAGCAGCACCCGGTCGCAGAGCCGCTCGATCTCGTCGGTCCGGTGGGTCACCAGCAGCACCGTGACGCCGTCGGCGGCGAGCTCCCGCACCACCTCCAGGATCGCGTCCCGCGAGCGCGGGTCGAGCCCCGTGGTCAGCTCGTCGAGGATCACCACCCGCGGCGCCCCGACCAGGGCCAGCGCCACCGACAGCCGCTGCTGCTGGCCGCCGGAGAGCCGGTCGAACCGGGTCCGGGCCTGCTCGGTCAACCCGACCGCGTCGAGCAGGTCGGCGGGGTCGCGGCCGCTGCGGTGCAGCGAACGGTGCAACCGGACCAGCTCGACCGCGGTGAGCATGTCGTGCAGCGCCGCCTCCTGCAGCTGCACGCCGAGCACCGCCCGCACCGCACGCCGGTCCCGCCACGGATCGAGCCCGAGCACCCGGACGGTGCCGCGGTCCGGGCGCCGCAGGCCGGCGACGCACTCGACGGTGGTGGTCTTCCCGGCCCCGTTCGGGCCGAGCACGCCGGTCACCGATCCGGCCCGGACGGTGAATCCGACGCCGTCGACCGCCACCCGGTCCCCGTAGCGTTTGTGCAGGTCGTGCACCTCGATCGCGTCCATGGCACCCACCATGCGACGTGCCCGGGGTCCGTCGTGAGTGCCGGACGTCGTGACCGGCGGCCATGACTTCCGGCACTCGGGAGCGCCCGGCACGCCGGTCTACTGTGCCCGGTATGCGCAGGATCGACCCGAACGTCGTCGCCGGGATGATCATGACCGCGCTCTGCCTCATCCTGGCCGTGCCGATGGCGCTCGAGCAGCTCGCCCCGGACGGCGGCCGGCCGCTGGGACCGCCGTGGCTGTGGTGGTCGATCTACGCGGTCTTCCTGGCCGCGCTGATCCTCGGCGGCTGGCTGGACGAATGGGTCGGACCGGTCGCGAGCCGCTGGCTGCTGGCGCTCATGGTCGCGGCGGCCGCCACCCTGGTGCTGCTCGCACCGGCCTTCGGGTGGCTGCCGATCCTGCTGGTGTTCACCGCCGCGCTGTCGGTCTACCACGTGCCGTTCCGGGTGACCGGGGCGATCGTGCTGCTGAACTGCGCCGTCGTCGTGGCCGTCGGGATGCTGGGCGGCGACCAGAGCCTCGCCGGCTCGCTGACCGCCGGTGCGATCTACCTGATGCTGCAGCTGTCGTCGGTGCTGCTGCTGGTGGGTCTGCACCGGGAGGAGCGGTCCCGGGCACAGCTGGCCGAGGCGCACGCCGAGCTGGCCGCGGCCGGCGCCGCGCTCGCCGAGACCAGCCGGGCCGAGGAACGGCTGCGGATCTCCCGCGAGCTGCACGATCTCGTCGGGCACCAGCTCACCGCGCTCACCCTGGAGCTGGAGATCGCCACCCACCGCGAGGACAACGCCGAGCACGTCGACCGGGCCCGCGGCATCGCCAGGGACCTGCTCGCCGACGTCCGCTCGACCGTCGGCGAGCTGCGCAGACGGGCCCCCGACCTGACCGGGACGCTGCAGCGGATCACCGCGGAGCTGCCCCGGCCGCGGGTGCACCTGAGCGTCCCCGAGGACCTCGAGACCGACGAGGAGCACACCGTGGCCGTGATCCGCTGCGTGCAGGAGATCCTCACCAACGCGATCCGGCACGCCGACGCGGCGAACGTGTGGATCGAGATCGACCCGGCGCCGACGGGTGGACTGCGGTTGCACGCCCGCGACGACGGTCGCGGCACGCGCGGCGAGGTCGTCCCGGGCAACGGCCTGCGGGGGCTCGCCGAGCGGACCGGTGCGTTCGGCGGGACCGTCGACTTCGGCCCGGCCGCACCGCGCGGCTTCGCGGTGACGGCGGTGCTGCCATGAGCATCCGGGTCTGTCTGGTCGACGACCAGACGCTCGTCCGGCACGGGATCCGCGGACTGCTCGACATCCCCGGTGACATCGAGGTCGTCGCCGAGGCGTCCGACGGCGCGGAAGGAGTCGCCGCGGTCGCCGAGCACGCACCGGACGTCGTCCTGCTGGACCTGCGGATGCCCCGCCACGACGGCCTCTGGGCGCTCGACGAGCTGCGCACCCGCGGGCTCGACGTCCCGGTGCTGGTCCTCACCACCTTCGACGACGACGAGCTGGTGCTGCGGGCGCTGCGCGCCGGTGCTCGCGGCTACCTGCTCAAGGACGTCACCCTGGAGCAGTTGGTCGGCGCGGTCCGCACGCTCGCCGACGGCGGCACGTTGATCAGCCCGGCGATCACCGAGCGGTTGCTGCGCGCGGTCCGCGAGAGCCCTGCCCCGCCCGACGACGACGTGCCGATCCAGCAGCTCTCCGAGCGCGAGCTGGAGGTGCTGCGGCTGCTCGCGGGCGGATACGCGAACCGGGAGATCGCGCAGGTGCTGTTCCTCGCCGAGGGCACCGTCAAGAACCACGTCTCCAGCGTGCTGGGAAAGCTCGGTACCCGGGACCGCACCCGGGCCGTGCTGCGCGCGCTGCACCACGGCCTGCTCGATCCACCACACGGACCGGAGGACACCCGGTGAGCTCACCCAGGATGGTCGCACCCGACCTGGCACGCGGCGCGATGCTGCTGCTGATCGTGCTCGCGCACGCCCCCCTCTACCTGACCGGCACCCCGCCGGCCCCCTCGCTCGCGGACACGGTGGTCGCGGTCGGGTCGACACTGCTGGTGGACAGCCGGGCCTACCCGATGTTCGCCGCGCTGCTCGGCTACGGGCTGGTGCTCAGCGTGACCCGGTTGCGGGCGTCCGGGGTGTCCGAGCGGGACGCGCGCCGCTCGATCCGGCGTCGCGGACGCTGGCTGCTGGTGTTCGGGCTGGTGCACGCGCTGCTGGTCGCGCCGATCGAGATCCTCGGTGCGTACGGGCTGGCGCTGCTGCTGGTCGCCGGGCTGGTGTTCCGCCCGGACGCGGCGATCCGCCGGGCCGGGTACCTGCTGCTCGCGTTCAACAGCGTCGCGATCGTGCTGTTCGCCCTCGGCGGGGTGGACGACGGCGCGAGCGGGCCCTACGCACCCGGCATGCTGGGGCACGACGTCGAGGGGCTGGTCGTCCGGCTGGTCGTGTGGCTGGTGGCGGTGGTGTCCAACGTCGTGGTGTGGCCGGTGCTGGTCGCGTTGCTGATCGGGGTGCTCGCCGGGCGGCACCGAATCCTGGAGGACGCCGGCCGGTACGCCGGGTTGCTGCGCCGGACGGCGTGGATCGGCATCCCGATGGCGGTGCTGGCCGCGGTGCCGCTGGTGCTGGTGGAGCAGGACCTACTGCCCGCCGGCTTCGCACCGGCCGCGACGCTGCTGCAGATCCTCTCCGGTCTGGGGGGTGGACTGGGCTACGCGGCCGCGTTCGGCCTGCTCGGCGCGCGGCTGCGCAACGGCAGCCTGCCGCCGCCGCTGCGCCCGCTCGCCGCCGCCGGGCGGCGTTCCCTCACCTGCTACCTGCTGCAGTCGTTCCTGCTGGTCGGGCTGCTGTCACAGGCGTTCCTCGGGTTCGGTGCCGGGACCGGTGAGGCAGGGGCCGCGTTGGCCGCGGTTCTCGCCTGGTCGGTGTCGGTGCTGGTGGCGACCGGGCTGGAGCGGTTCGACCGGCCCGGTCCGGTGGACGCCCTGCTGCGCAGGCTGGTCCGCCGGGGGCTGCCCGGGCCCGCGGTCCCCGCGCGCGGTTGAATCACCGCCTCGCGGGCCCGCGCACAGGGTTCGGCAGAGTCCCGGTGACCGGGCGCTGAGCTGCGACGACACGCGGCGTAGGTATGGCCGCTCGGCCACAGCAGCCGATCCCGTCGCGGTTCAGGGGGGCTCAGGCGGAGGGGGTGGCGGCGCTCAGAGCGGTCATGAAGATGCCGAAGTTGCCGGTCATCCACAGGGGTGTCAGCTTCACCCTCGCGATGCGCCAGCCGTCCGCGGTTCGTTCGAAGCGGTTGGTGTAGTAGCCGTAGACGGTCTGGTCGCTGTCACCGGTGGGATTGGGCAGGTGGTGGCTGGCTCGGACATAGGCGACGCAGGTCGCCCGGTCGTCGCCGGCGAAGGTGATGACGTGGTTGGTGATCATGTGCTGGGTGGCGGTGAAGGACTCCATCCGCGGAGCGGTGCTCATCACCCACTCGTCGGCCGAGAGGTGGACGACGGGCTGCCCGAAGCCGTCGCTGAAGTCGATCTCGACCTGCTCGGTGAAGCAGCTGCGGAACAGGTCCCAGTCGTGGAAGTCGGTGCCGGTCGCGTAGCGGGTCTGGACCTCGCTGATCTCGGCCCGGTCCAGCAGGCGCCCCAGGGCCGCGGCGTCGACCCGAATTTCGTGTGACTGTGTCATACGAGCTACTGTCCCCGTCTCATGTGACTATGTCAACTAGAATGGCCGATATGGTGAGCCGAGCCGAAACAGCCGCAGCGACCCGTCGCTCCCTGATCCGTGCCGCGTCGGAGCTGCTCGACGAGGGAGGGCCCGACGCAGTGACACTGCGGGCGGTGGGTGCCCGCGCCGGTGTGTCGCGCGGGGCGCCCTACGGGCACTTCCCGAGCAAGGAGCACCTACTCACCCAGCTCGCCGTCGACGCGTGGAGCTCGCTGGCCGACGCGGCGGAACGACTACGGGCGGACGACACCCTCTCCGTGGACACCCGGCTCGAGCGTGCGGTCCTGACGCTGATCGAGGTCTGCCGCAGGCAACCGCACCTGTACGCGCTGATGTTCAGCACACCGGCGAGCACTCCGGACGCCGCCGAGGCGGCCAGCCGGGTGGAGGACCTGTTCCTCGCCGTCGTCGCCGACGTGGTCGGCCGCTCGAGCGCCCCCCGCTACGCCGCGCTGTTGATGGCGAGTGCGCACGGCATCGCCGGCATGGAGAACAGCGGGCATCTGCCCAAGGAGAGCTGGCAGGTCGGTGTGGACCAACTCGTGCGCATGCTGGTCGAGTCGATTCGACCGCGTACCGGCGACGCCGGTACCGGCTCACCGTCCGACCCGCCGGAGTGATCCACTGAGCCTCGATACCTGCCACCCCGGCCACCTGGTCGGCGACGGCAGCGATCGACGACGGTGCTGAGGCAGGTACCGCCCTCCGACACCTGCGACCGCGTGTCGACGCGGTTCAGCACTTGCGCACCGCGCCTGTGCCGACCCGCTGGCCCGTGCATGATCCGCCGCGATCCGGGTATCCCGGTCCGCGGGGATCTTCGGACGGGCGGAGGCGGCGATGCGGGCGGTCGGGCGGTTCGCGGGAGCAGGTGGCGGGTTCAGCCGGCGGGACGCCGATCGGCGCCGACGGTGAATCCGGACCTCGCCCGTGCCACCGACGCGATCACCCGGCTGCTGACCGAGCTGGGGCCCGGCACCTGTCCGGAGGCCGTCGCCGCGGCCGTTCGCGAGGCGTGCGAGGACCTTCGGGGCAGCCCGGTGGGTGCGCTGCCCGAGCTCGTCGAGCGGCTGGCCAGAGCGCGGCTGACGGCGGACGCCCGGGACGACCGTCCGGTCGCAGATCCGGACGGACCGGTGTCACAGCAGGCATGCCGGGCCGCCGGTACGGGTACGCCGGCAACGTGACATCGCACGAGGACCCGCGCGACGGCGCACACACCCCGGTCGATCCGGTGCGTGCCCTGGACGAGCTCGAGGAACGCGTCCTGGGCCGGAACACCGATCACGACCGGCGCGACGAGCACCGCACCGAGGATTCGCAGGCCGAGCCCGGACCGGTCGACGGCGAGTCCGGCACCGGTGTCGACGCGGAGCCCACGGACTGACCCGGCTTGTCCGTTCCGGCCCGGCCCCTCCATGCTGAGCGGGTGAGCGCCGGGGCGAGGACCGACACCAGCGACACCGACCGATCGGCCACCGGTCGTCTCGCGGCGGCGGCGCTGGTCTCCGTCTCCGCGGTGGCCCTGTTCGGCTTCGAACACCGCCCGGCCGGCTACCTGCTGATCCTCGCAGGGCTGGGGCTGGCCGCCGCCCTCGACCGGTTGCTGCTGCGCCACCTCGCGCTGATCGCCACCGGCCTGGTGATCATCAGCACGATGTCGCTGAAGGCCGACCTCAGCGATGCCGGGATGCTCCGGTTCACCGTGGTGCTCTCGCTGGCCGTGCTGGTACCGCTGCTGGTCTCGCGTCTCTGGTTCGGCGAGGACATCATCCGCTTCCCGGTGATGACCGGGAAGCGCTGGAGCGGCTTCGAGTACGGCTACCTGGCACTGGTCGTCGTGGCCGGGTACCTGATCCTGCCGGTGTACTTCCTCGGCACCGGCGCGTACCAGAACTGGCCGGAGATCAGCACGACGAACGAGATCGTCCGGCTGTTCGTCGGGGTCAACGCGGTCGGGCTGTGGGACGAGCTGTTCTTCATCTGCACGGTGTTCGCGCTGCTCCGCCGCCACTTCCCGTTCTGGCAGGCGAACCTGTTGCAGGCGACCGTGTTCGTGGCGTTCCTCTGGGAGCTGGGCTATCGCGGCTGGGGACCGGTGCTCACGATCCCGTTCGCGCTGCTGCAGGGCTACATCTTCCAGCGCACCCGCTCGTTCACCTACGTGCTGACCGTGCACCTGACCTTCGACATCGTCATCTTCGCGATCCTGGTGCACGCCTACAACCCGGCGCTGTTCGACGTGTTCGTCACCAGCCCCCGGTGACCGGACGCAGCGGTCAGGACCGGCCGAGCCGGTGCAGGCGGAGCGCGAGCTGCAGTTCCAGTGACCGCTCCGGCTCCTGCCAGCCCTCCCCCAGCAACCGGCCGATCCGGTCCAGGCGCTGCGCCACCGTGTTGACGTGCACGTGCAGCGCGCCGGCGGCGCGGGTGGGGCTGGCACCGGCCGCGTAGTAGGCCTCCAGGGTCCGCAGCAGGTCGCTGCCCCGGCGCTCGTCGTGCTCGGCGACCGGGCCGAGGATCCCGCTCACGTACCCGGCGACGTCCGGGCGTTCGCCGAGCAGCAGGCCGGCGAATCCCAGCTCCGCGGCCGCCGCCGACTCCCCCGCCCGGTCCAGCGCGAGCAGCGCCTCCGCCGACCGGCGGGCCTCGGCCAGTGCCGGGCCGGCGCCGTCGGCGGGGCGGAGCGGGCCGGCCGCGCCCACGGTCACGGCGGCGTCCGGGTCCTGTTCCGACGCCGGACGGGCCAGCCGGGCCCCGGCCGCGGCCGGGTCCTCACCGGGCAGCAGCACGACGACCGCCCCGTCCTGCTCCCCCACCAGCCCGGACCGTCCACCGAGGCCCGCCGCCTCCCGGGCCAGCGCCCGCCGGCGGGCCGGTGCGGTCCGGCAGACCAGCAGGACGTGCGGGCGGCGGGGCGACACCCCCAGCGCGGCGAGCCGGTCGAGCGTCGCCGGGAGCGGTTCCACGGCGGCGAGGAGCTCGGCCATCGCGTCGGCGCGGTCGATCCGGTCGGACTCGTCGGCGCGCTGGGTGAGCAGCAGCACGAGCGCGGTGACCATCGCGGCACGCTCGACGATCCGCACCTGCCCGGGGCTCAGCACCCGTTCGGGGGGCGGCGGCCGACCGGACTGCTCGGCGAGCCCGCCGAGCAGCAGGGTGCCCAGTCGCTGCCCACCGGCGATCACCGGGGTCACCCAGGCACCACCGGCGCACGGAACGGCCACCGGACGGCCGGAGGTGTCCCCGGCCCGGCGCAGCACCGCTGCGGTGTCCAGGCCGGCGGGCACCGGTCCGTAGCGGGCGGTCGGCGCTCCGTCCGGGTCCAGCACGGTCACCCAGCAGCCGAGCAACTTGCCGAGTGCCTCGGCGATGTCGTCGACGTCGCCGCCCTCCAGCACGACGCCCGCGAACCGGTCGTGCGCATCGGCCGCCTCGGCGATCGCGGCGTGTGCTCCGCGCAGGGCCTCCAGCGCGGTGGCGGTGTCGGTGAGCCGGCGAGCCTGCACCAGCGAGACGGCGGCCAGCGCGGCCAGCGACCCGAGCAGCGCGGCGTCGTCGGCACCGAACGGGCGGGCCGAGCGGTTGGCCGCGAAGAGTACGCCGACGAACTCGTCGTCGACCAGCAACGGGGTGCCGCAGATCGCGACGATGCCCTCCTCCCGGACGGCCCTGTCGATCTCGTCGGTGTGCCGGTATCGGTCGTCGCCCGCGTAGTGCCCGGTCCAGTGCGGGGTGCGGCTGGCCGCGACGAGACCACCGAGGCCTGCGCCCAGCGGGAGCCGCAGGGTCTGGAACCGGCGGGACACCGATCCCGAGGTGACTCGCATGTAGGTGTCACCGCGGCCGGCGTCGTAGAGCGTCAGGTAGGCGACGTCGGTGCCGAGCAGTGTCCGTGCCGCCCGGACGATGGTGTCGAGCACCGACCCGGTGTCGGACTCGGACGCGAGGTCCCTGGCGATCCCGACGAGTGCGGCCAGCTCGGACTCGCGGCGGCGACCCGCGTCCATCGCGGCCCGGACCCGCAGGGCGAGCGCGCCGGCCTCCGGAGCGGAGCCCGACAGCTCGGCCGCGACCCGCGCCAGCTCCTCGGCGGGCGCGGCGCCGTCGGCCCGGTCGGCGAGCAGCCGGAGCAGGTCCAGGACGGTGCGCACCCGGTCATCCTGCCCGCGCGTGGGCGAACCGCCGAGCCCCGGCCTCCCGCGCAGGTCCGGCAGGTCGAGCAGGTGGCGTGTGCGCGTACCCCTCTCGGCGCTCAGCTGCGCCAGCGGCGCTCGTAGCGCTCCCGTGCCGCGGCCCGGCCGTCCTCGTCGGCAGCGGCGCGCACGGCGGCGGCGTGACCGATCGGGTAACCGGCCTTCGCCACCCGGTGCTCGGCCGACTCGTACATGTAGGCGACCGAGTAGAAGTAGCCGAGCAGCGCCCCGGCCAGTACCGACAGCGCCTTGACGTAGACCGGGCCCGGGATCAGCAGGAACAACGCGACACCGATCGGCAGCAGCTGCACGGTGACCCGGGCGAGGTGGCGCAGCTGCCAGGTCGGGGCGGTCACGTCGCGGAGCACCCAGCTGTGGTGCCGGGCCGGGAGCGCGGCACCGAAGGCGTAGAGCAGCCAGCGCAGCGGACCGGGCCGGATCGGCTCATCCACGGTTGGACCCCCAATTCTTGGTGCCCCAACAATGTACGATGTCGGACGTGGCGAGCGCATCCACGGGTGAGGCGGACGACCTGCTCCGGCTGGACCGGCAGGTCTGCTTCGCGCTCGCGGTCGCCGCGCGCAACGTGATCGCGCTGTACCGGCCGCTGCTCGAACCGATGGGCCTGACGCACCCGCAGTACCTGGTGCTGCTGGCGCTGTGGGAGCGCTCACCGCGCTCGGTCGGCGAGCTGGCCGAGGAGCTCGCCCTCGACCCGGGCACGCTGTCACCGCTGCTCAAGCGACTGGAGGCGGCCGGCCTGGTCGACCGGCGCCGGGTCCCCGGCAACGAGCGGGCCCTCGCGGTCACGCTCACCGCCGCCGGGCAGGCGCTGCGGGCGCGGGCCGAGCAGATCCCGCCCGCGATCGTCGAACGACTGGGGATGCCGCTGTCCGAACTGGAGGACCTGCGCACCGTGCTGGACCGGGTGATCCGCGCCTCTCGGCGCCGGGCGCCCTAGGGCCGGGGCATCCCGACGGTGTAGGCGGTCATCGACAGCGAACCGTAGGCGTAGCCGTCCACCAGCACCTCGGGCCGCTCACCGCGGTCGGCCGACGCCACCCCGGCCAGGTACAGCGCCGGGATGAAGTGGTCCGGGGTCGGCACCGCGAACCGGTAGTCGCGGTGCGCGTCGAGCGTCGCGAACTCCGCCGGGCGGTCGAGCATCAGCTCCTGCGCCGCCTCGTCGAACCGGCGGGCCCAGTCGAAGCCGGAGTCCGGTCGCGTCCGGTCGACCCCGCCGAGGTTGTGCACCACGTTGCCGCTGGCGACGATCAGCACCCCGGTCTCGCGCAACCGGGCCAGCTTCGCGCCGAGCTCCAGGTGGTAGTCGAGCGGCTCGTTCGCGTTGATCGAGAGCTGGACCACCGGGACGGACGCGTCGGGGAAGGCGTGCACCAGCACCGACCAGGTCCCGTGGTCGATGCCCCAGCTGTCGGCGTCCGCCCCCACCCAGGTGGGCCGCACGATCTCGGCGATCTCGTCGTACAGCTCGGGGGAACCGGGCGCCGGGTACCGGACCGCGAACAGCTCGGGCGGGAAGCCGAAGAAGTCGTGGATGGTGCGCGGCCGTGGCATGACCGTGACCGCGGTGGCCTGGACGTACCAGTGCGCGGAGACCACCAGGATGGCCCGTGGGCGCGGCACCGCGGCGCCGAACGCCTTCCAGGCCTCGGTGTAGCGGTTGGTCGCCAGCGCGTTCATCGGGGTGCCGTGCCCGAAGAACGCGGCCGGCATCAGGGCGTGGGTCACACCTCGACTCTACGGCCGCTACCGTCTCCGGTGTGTTGATGACCGCCGGCACCGCCGTCCTGCTCCTGGTCGATCTCCAGCAGCGGCTGGCCCCCGCGATCCACCAGGGCGACCGGGTGATCGACCGGACCGCCCGGATCGCCGAGGCCGCGTCGCTGCTCGGTGTGCCGGTGCTGGCCACCGAGCAGGTCCCGGACAAGCTCGGCCCGACCGTCGACCGGCTGGCCGGCTACCCGCACCTGGTTACGCACAAGTCGTCGTTCGGCGCGGATCCGGGCGGGCTGGTGCCGCCCGGCCGCTCCGAGGTCGTGGTGACCGGGATGGAGGCGCACATCTGCGTCCTGCAGACGAGCTTGCGCCTGCTGGCCGACGGGCACCGGGTACTGCTGGCCGCCGACGCCGTCGGCTCCCGGGACCCGGAGGACCGGGCCGCCGCCCTGGACCGGGCGCGGGCCGCCGGCGCCGAGGTCGTCACCTCGGAGATGGTGCTGTTCGAGTGGCTGCGCGACGCGACCCACCCACGGTTCCGCGAGGTCCAGAAGCTCCTGAAGTGACCGCGCGCCGTCAGCCGCGCAGGCTTCCCAGCAGCGCGGCCGCCTCCGCCCGGAACCGCTCGACGTTGCCCAGCTTCACGTCCTCGTAGCCGCGCACCAGACCGGCGGTCTCCGCGACGGCGACCACGGTGTCGACGGTGCCGGTCCCGGCGTCGCCCCTCGTGCCGACGCCGGCGCTGTCGGCCGGGCCGCCGAGTGCCTCCAGCGCGGTGCGCACCAGCGACTGGTACTCGCCGATCAGGTCGCGCTCGACCCGGCGGACCCCGGCGTACCCGAAGACGTCCAGCGCGGTCCCGCGCAGCCGCCGCACCGCGCGCAGTGCCCGGAACACCGGCCCCGCCACCCGGGCGTCGAGCCGGATCTTGCGGTTCATCCCCATCGCACGCAGCACCGGGGGGTGCAGCATGACCGACACCCGGGCGTCCGGGCCGTACGCCTCCTCCCGGCGGGCCACCTCGACCGGGTCCAGGTGCAGCCGGGCGACCTCGTACTCGTCCTTGTAGGCCATCAGCGTGTGCAGCCCGCGGGCGTAGGCCCGTGCGATCCGGCAGCCGGCGGCCTCGCCCGCGCGGGCGGTCGCGATCGCGGCGACCCGGCGGACCTCCTCGGCGTAGCGGCCCGCGTACCGGGCGTCCTGGTAGCCGGTGAGGTCGGCGATCCGGGTGGCGAGCTCGTCCTCGAGGTCCGCCCCGGCGGCGACCGATGCGGCGAGCGCCGCGGAGTCCGCGTCGACGGCCACGGCGGCCCGCTGCGGCCCGGCCAGCGCGGCCCGCACCGCCGCGGGGTCGATCGCAGCGGCGCGGCCCCAGCGGAACGCGGTCAGCGTCCGCTCGACGGCGGCTCCGTTCACCCGGATCGCTGCCTCCAGGGCCTTCTCCGACACCGGCAGCACGCCGTGCTGGTAGGCGGCACCGAGCAGCAGCATGTTGGCCGGGAGGTGGTCGTCGAACAGCGCCTCGGAGATCGCCTGGGCGTCGACGGTCAGCAGGTCGCGGGTGCTCCGCGCGATCTTGTCGACGGCGTCGTCGGTGGACCCGGGCAGCACGACCCGGCCGGTGACCATCGCCGCGGTCGGCACCAGCGAGGTGTTGACGACGGCGACGGTGTGCCCGGGGCGGGCGACCGCCAGGTTGGCGTCGGTGGCCGTGCCCACCAGGTCCATCCCGATCAGCACGTCGGCGGTGCCCCGCGAGGCACGCAGGATCCCGTCGACCGGCTCCTTGGAGATCCGGACGTCGGACACGACCGGGCCGCCCTTCTGGGCGAGTCCGACCTGTTCCAGCCCGGCCGCGCACAACCCGTCGAGGTGCGCGGCCATCTGCAGCACCGCCGAGGCGGTGACGACGCCGGTACCGCCGATCCCGGGCATCCGGATCAGCGTGGAGCCGGCCGTGGATCCGGCCGTGGAGTCGGCACCTACCCGCAGCTGCGGATCGGTCAGGGCGACCGGCAGCTCCGGGATCTCCCGCCGGCGCGGTGTCCCCGGCTCCACCATGAGGAACGACGGGCAGTCGCCCTTCAGGCAGGACAGATCGGAGTTGCACGACGGCTGGTGGATCCGGGTCTTGCGACCGAACTCGGTGTCCACCGGCAGCACCGACAGGCAGGTGGACTTGTCGCCGCAGTCGCCGCAGCCCTCGCAGACCCGCTCGTTGATGACGACCTTCTCCGCCGGGGTCGGGAGCTTCCCGCGCTTGCGCAACCTGCGCTCCTCGGCCGCGCACCGGTCGTCGTGGATCAGGACGGTGACGCCGTCGACGGCAGCCAGCTCCGCCTCGGCGGCGGGCAGGTCGTCGCGATGCCGCACGGTCGCGATGGGGTCGAGGGTGATGCCGCGGTAGCGGGCCGGCTCGTCGGTGGTGACGACGATCCGCTGCACGCCCTCCAGCGCGAGCGATCGGGTGATCGCCGGGACGTCCATCCGCCCCTCCGCCCGTTGCCCGCCGGTCATCGCGACGGCGTCGTTGTAGAGCAGCTTGTAGGTCATCGTCACCCCGGAGGCGACGGCCGCCCGGATCGCCAGTGAGCCGGAGTGGTGGAAGGTCCCGTCCCCGAGGTTCTGCACCAGGGTGCGGTCGTCGGTGAAGGGCGCCAGCCCGAACCACTGGGCGCCCTCGCCGCCCATCTGGGTCAGGCCGATCTGGCGCCCGCGGTGCCCGCCGTCGAGCGCGATCATCGCGTGGCAGCCGATGCCGACTCCGACCAGCGTGTCGTCGCTGGTCCGGGTCGAGGTGTTGTGCGGGCATCCGGAGCAGAAGTACGGCGTCCGGGCTCCCAGGTCACCGGCCTTGGCCAGGCCCAGCTCGATCCGCGACGGACGCGGCGGTGCGAGCGCGTCGAGGTGGGCGCGGGCGCGGTCGGGCAGCTCCGCGCCGCGCGCGGTGAGCCGGGCGGCGAGGGCCCGGGCGACGTCCTCGGCCGACAGCTGGCCGCGGGCGGTGAGCAGCGGCCGCTGCCGGTCGTCACGGCGGCCGGTGATCACCGGCTGCTCGGCGCGGCCGTAGAGGGCGTCGCGCAGGTGGCCCTCCAGGAACGGGACCTTGTCCTCGACGACGAGGACCTCGGTGAGCCCGGTGGTCAGCTCCGCGAGGGCGTCGCGGTCGATCGGGAACGGCATCGCGAGGCGGATCAGCCGGATGCCGAGCGCGTCGAGGTCCCCCTCGCCGAGCCCGAGGTCGTCCAGCGCGCGGAGCACGGTGGCGTATCCGGTCCCGGAGGCGAGGACCCCCAGCCGGGGGGACCGGGCGTCGAAGGTGATGCGGTTCAGGCCGGTCTCGCGGGCGTACTGGCGGGCCAGGTCGAGCCGGCGGGTGAGCAGGTCGTGCTCGGCGTCCACGGCGGCCGGTCCGACCAGCGCGCCGGCCTGGGCCCGGTCGGTGGCGGGCGGGTGCGGGATCCCGAGCAGCTCGGGCCGCAGCGCACCGAGGTCGACGGTGGACGACGCGTCGGCGACATCGGCGATGATCTTCAGGCCGGTCCAGAGACCGGTGGCCCGCGACAGTGCGACGGCGTGCAGCCCGAGCTCGACGACCTCGGACACCGAACCGGGGGCGAGGAGCGGCAGGCACAGGCTCTGCGCGATCGGCTCGCAGGAGCTGGGCACGGTGGACGACTTGCACGAAGGGTCGTCACCGATGATCGCGACCGCGCCACCGAGGCGCGCGGTACCGGCCAGGTTGCCGTGCCGGACGGCGTCCGCGGCCCGGTCCAGCCCGGGGTTCTTGCCGTACCAGTAGCCGACGACGCCGTCGTGCCGGCGTCCCGGTACGGCGTCGAGCATCTGGGTGCCGGCGACGGCGGTCGCGGCCAGCTCCTCGTTGAGCCCCGGCCGGAACACGATCCGGGCCGGCTCGAGGTGCCGGGCGGCACGGCCGAGCTCGGCGTCGAGGGTGCCCAGCGGGGACCCCTGGTACCCGGAGACGAAGGATGCGGTGTCCAGCCCGCGTGCCGCGTCCAGCCGGGCCTGCTCCAGGGTGAGCCGGACGAGGGCCTGGACCCCGGTCATGGGGGCACGGCCACGGTCGGAGACGTACTTGTCGTCGAGCACGGTGGTGGTGGCGGTGCGGGCGTCGTTCGGGCCGTTCATGGACGCGGCTCCTCGGTGAGTCGGGGTGCGGCAACGACCAGGACAACGTGACAGCGACCACCGCGCAATGAGCGGCGGCAAAGTCGCGCCTCATACGCAACAGCTATGCTCCTGCCGACTGATCTGCGGTGTTTTGTTGCGTGGAGGCGGCATGCAGGAACTCGACGAGATCGACCACTCGCTGCTGCGGCTGCTGCACGAGGACGGCCGTCGGACCTTCGCCGACATGGCCATCACGGTCGGGCTGTCCACTGCAGCGGTGAAGCGCCGGGTGGACCGGATGCGTGAGTCCGGGGTGATCACCGGGTTCACCGTGCAGGTCGACCACAAGAAGCTCGGCTGGGCCGTCGAGGCGTTCAGCGAGATCCGCTACGCCGGTACCGCGAGCATCTCCGACATCGTCGAGTCGGCCGCCCGCCAGCCGGAGGTCCAGGCCGTGTACACCCTCGCCGGGGACCTGGACGCGCTGGTGCAGGTCCGGGTGCGCGATCTCACGCACCTGCAGGAGGTGATCGACCGGATCCGGCGCAGTGGCACCGTCACCGGTACCCGGACCCTCATGGTGCTGGGCCGCTGGACCCGGGGCTGAGCCGCGTCGTTCAGCCTGCCCGCACGGCCGCCGCGCGGGGGCCCGCCGCGACCACGATCCAGGTCCACGTCACGAACAGGACGCCGACCGCGAGCGCCGTCACCACCAGGCCCGGGCCGATGTCGGCTCCGGCCGCCGTCTGCCGGGACCAGACCGCCCACAGCCCGGACAGCGCCGCGATCCCGCAGGCGGTGGCCGCGGCCCAGGCGAGAGGCCAGAAACGGGTGAACAACGCGAGCGCGGAGGCGACGAGCCCGGCCACCACGACGACCGTGAACAGCCGCGGCAGCGGCCCCATGTCGACATGGCCGGTGAGGATCTGCCAGCCGTCGGCGCGGACCGACCACGGCATCAGCAGCGACGCCGACACCGCCGCGACCGCAGCGCCCACGACGACCGCCGCCGGCCCCGGGTCGATCCAGCGCTCGACCCGCCACGCGATCCGGGTCAGCTCGTCGGACAGCTCCGGGGCCACGACGGTGCGGGAGGTGCGCCGCTCGCTCATCCGGTCCTCTCCTGTACTCCGCCGGGCTGTTGTGCGGGGAGCCTACCGACACCTCCGCTCTCCGCCGCAGGCGAGCGGGGGACGCGCTGCCCCGGGGCACCCGGGGTACCAGCACACGTCCGACGTCCCGGCGCGAGTGTCCGCCCGATCAGGCCGCGCGGGTGCCGCACCGGCACGCGGCCCCCTCCTGGCAACCGCAGGCGCAGGTGGCCGCGCATCCGCAGGCCGAGCGCGGCCCCGCCGCGGCCGGTGGCGGTGGCGCGCAGCAGCCGCCGCTGTGGCAGGTCAGCTCCGGGGCGACCGGCACGGCACGCTCCGGGGGATCCGGCAGCGCGATGCCCAGGGAGGTGAGCAGCGGGGTCACGACGTCCGGCATGTCCGCGGCCGGGCGCACCCGGGCCAGCCGGGTCACCCGCTCGGCGCCGGCGGCGTAACGACGGCATTCCTCGCACCCGTTCAGATGTGCATCCGCGTCGGCCTGCTCCTGTGCGGTGGCCTCGTCGTCCAACGACGCGGACACCACGTCGCGGCACTGCTGACAGTCCATACCATCACTGTCGTTCATGAGACCCGTCCGGTTCCACCCGACCCCCGTCCGGCGTAGGCCTCCGCGGACCCGACACCCACCGCGAGATCCGCCCGCGAGCCACGACCGGCCGTGCCTGCCGTCGCCGGTGACGTCGCTGCCGGGCTACGTCGCGAAGATCTGGGACTCGTCGGCGAACGCCTTGAACTCCAGGTTGTTGCCCGCCGGGTCGGTCAGGAACATCGTCCACTGCTCCCCCGGTTCGCCGGCGAACCGCTGGTACGGCTCGATGACGAACCGGATCCCGGCGCCGCGCAGACGCTCCGCCAGCCCGTGGAACTCCGGGACCGGCAGCACGAGACCGAAGTGCGGAACCGGAACGTCGTGTCCGTCCACCGGGTTGTGCATCGGCGACGCCGACGACGGCGCGAGATGTGTGACGACCTGATGACCGTGGAAGTTCCAGTCGATCCATTTCTGCGACGAGCGCCCCTCGGACAGGCCGAGCACCTCACCGTAGAAGCGGCGGGCGGCGGCCAGATCGTCCACCGGGACGGCGAGGTGGAAGCACGGACGGGCCGGGACGCTCATGTGGACCTCTCACGACGACGGTTCGAAAATCATACAGACGGTGTTCTGTCTGCGCGTCGTGCGGACCCCGGAACGCAGGAATGCCCCGAACCGAAAGGTTCGGGGCATCCCCATACACGTTGAATGTCGGCAGCGACCTACT